>CAMKEK010000049.1:0-8709 GCA_946411545.1 uncultured Clostridia bacterium | reverse complement strand
ACCGGGACCTGCAGGATCCGGACTGCGAGAGCGCCATGGCCATGGTGCATTCGCGTTTCTCCACCAACACCAATCCAAGCTGGGAGCGGGCGCACCCAAACCGCTACATCATGCACAACGGCGAGATCAACACCATCCGCGGCAATGTGGACCGGATGCTGGCCAGAGAAGAGACCATGCACTCGACGCTCATCAGCGATGAGGACATGGACCGCATCCTCCCGGTGGTGGACCAGCGGGGCTCGGACTCGGCGATGCTGGACAACACGCTGGAATTCCTGATGATGAACGGCATCGAACTTCCGCAGGCGGTCATGATGACGATCCCGGAGCCCTGGGCCAACAACCGGAAGATGAGCCAGGAGAAGCGCGACTTCTATCAGTACTATGCCACGATGATGGAGGCCTGGGACGGGCCGGCGGCCATCGTTTTCAGCGACGGAGACAGCGTGGGCGCGGTACTGGACCGGAACGGGCTGCGGCCCTGCCGCTGGTATCAGACCCGGGATGATTATCTGATCCTCTCCTCGGAGGTGGGGGTCCTGGAGCTGGATCCGGCCAATATCGTAAAAAAATCCCGCCTTCAGCCGGGGAAAATGCTCCTCGTGGATACCCGGCAGAAGCGGCTCATCGGCGACGAGGAGCTCAAGAGCCACTACGCGTCCCAGAGCCCCTACGGAGAGTGGCTGGACGGGCATCTGGTCCACCTGGAAGATCTGCCCATCCCGAACCAGAAGGTGGAGAAGCATTCGCAGATCCTGCGCGACAAGCTGTACAAGGCCTTCGGCTATACCTATGAGGATGTGAAGGAAGAGATCCTGCCGCTGGCGCGAAACGGGGCGGAACCCATCCTGTCCATGGGGACGGATATCCCTCTCGCGGTGCTGTCAGAAGCGAGACAGCCGCTGTTCAGCTATTTCAAGCAGCTTTTTGCGCAGGTGACAAACCCGCCTATCGACGCCATTCGGGAGAAGATTGTCACGGACACGGCCGTCTATCTGGGGGCCTCCGGCAACCTTCTGGAGGAGCGGGCAGAAAACTGCGCGGTGCTCCAGATCCATAACCCCATTCTCACCAGCGTGGACCTGATGAAGATCCGGCACATGGACAACCCCCAGTTCAAGGTCGAGACCATCTCGCTGCTCTACTACAAGAGAACCCCGCTGGAGAGCGCGGTGGAGCGCCTGTTTGTCGCCTGCGACCGGGCATACAAGCAGGGGGCCAACATCCTGATCCTCTCTGACCGAGGGGTGGATGAGAACCATGTGGCGATCCCGTCGCTGCTGGCCGTGTCGGCGGTGCAGAAATATCTGGTGCGCAGCAAGAAGCGCACGGCCCTGTCCCTCATTCTGGAGAGTGCCGAGCCGCGCACGGTGCATCATTTCGCAACGCTGCTGGGCTACGGGGCCCAGGCCATCAACCCCTATCTGGCGCAGGAATGCATCGAGGAACTGGTGAGCCTGGACATGCTGGACAAGGACCCCGGCGCGGCCATCGACGACTATAACCGGGGAATCCTCGCGGGCATCGTGAAGATCGCCTCCAAGATGGGCATTTCCACGATCCAGTCCTATCAGGCGGCGCAGATCTTTGAGTGCGTCGGCATCAGCTCAAAGGTCATTGAGCGGTACTTCACCAACACCGTCAGCCGGGTGGAGGGCATCGGCCTGGAAGAGATCGGCGAGGGCGTCGAGTGGAAGCACGATCAGGCCTTTGAACCGCTGGGCCTCGGCATCGACACCACGCTCAATTCCGTCGGCTCTCACAAGCTGCGCTCCGGCAGCGGCGCGGAGGACCATATGTATAACCCCCTGACCGTCAAGCTTCTGCAGAAGGCGGCGAGAGAGGGAAGCTACGAGACCTTCAAGCAGTACACCTCCATGGTGGACAATCTTGAGATCCCGCATACCCTTCGCGGCCTGCTGGACCTCAAACGGGATCCGAACGGGGGCATCCCGCTGGACGAGGTCGAGCCGGTGGAGAGCATCGTCCGGCGCTTCAAGACCGGCGCCATGAGCTACGGCTCCATCTCCCAGGAGGCCCATGAATGTCTTGCCGAGGCGATGAACACCCTTGGCGGACGCTCCAACTCCGGAGAGGGCGGAGAGACGCCGGACCGCCTGAAGGATCCGCTGCGCTGCTCGGCCATCAAGCAGATCGCCTCCGGGCGCTTCGGCGTGACCAGCGCCTACCTGAACAGCGCCCAGGAGCTGCAGATCAAGATGGCCCAGGGCGCGAAGCCCGGAGAAGGCGGTCACCTGCCGGGAAGCAAGGTCTATCCCTGGATCGCAAGAACCCGCTGCTCCACGCCGGGCGTCTCTCTCGTGAGTCCGCCGCCCCATCATGATATCTATTCCATTGAGGATCTGGCACAGCTGATCTTCGACCTGAAGAATGCCAACCGGGACGCCCGCATCAGCGTCAAGCTGGTCTCGGAGGCGGGCGTGGGGACCATCGCCTGCGGCGTTGCGAAAGCGGGCGCGCAGGTGGTCCTGATTTCCGGCTACGACGGCGGAACCGGCGCCGCGCCGGGCTCCTCCATCCACAATGCCGGCCTCCCCTGGGAGCTGGGTGTCGCCGAGGCGCACCAGACCCTGGTCAAGAACGGCCTGCGGGAACAGGTTGTGATCGAAGCAGACGGCAAGCTCATGACCGGGCGGGATGTGGCCGTGGCGTGTATGCTCGGGGCGGAGGAATTCGGCTTTGCGACAGCGCCCCTCATTACCCTGGGCTGCTGCATGATGAGGGCCTGCAACCTGGACACCTGCCCGGTGGGGATCGCGACCCAGAACCCGAAGCTGCGGGCGCGGTTTTCCGGAAAGCCTGAATATGTGATGAACTTCATGCGCTTCGTGGCCGAGGAACTGCGGGAGTGCATGGCGGCGGTCGGCATCCGGACGGTCGACGAGCTGGTAGGCCGCAGCGATCTGCTCACCGTCCGGGAAAAGCGCATCACCCATCGCGCCGAGACGGTGGATCTCTCCGCTCTGCTGATAAACCCCTACGGGGAGGACGTGCCGCACTTTGCCCCGGAGGCGGTTTATCGCTTCCGCCTGTCCGAGACCAAGGACTTCAGCCTGCTGCTGGAGAAGCTTGGCCCATCGCTGAAGAGCTCGCGCCACGGTAAGTTGGAGGTACAGGTCTCCAGCACGGACCGGGCCTTCGGCACGCTCTTCGGCTCCGAGATTACCCGCGCCTGCGGCGACAGTCTCCGGGATGACAGCTATGTGATCCGCTGCCACGGCGGAGGCGGACAGTCCTTCGGCGCCTTTATTCCGAAAGGACTGACCCTGCGGCTGGAGGGAGACAGCAACGACGGCTTCGGAAAAGGCCTGTCCGGCGGAAAGCTTGTGCTTTATCCGCCCAAGGGAAGCACATTCCGGGCCGATGAAAACATCATCGTCGGGAATGTCGCCCTGTACGGCGCGACTTCGGGCAAGGCCTTCATCGCCGGCGTGGCGGGGGAGCGCTTCTGCGTCCGCAACTCCGGGGCCAGCGCCGTGGTGGAAGGCGTCGGGGACCACGGCTGTGAGTATATGACCGGCGGCCGGGTCGTGATTCTCGGCAATACCGGGAAAAACTTTGCCGCGGGCATGTCCGGCGGGATCGTGTATGTCCTGGACGAGAAGCATGACCTTTACACCCGGCTGAACAAAACCGGGCTTGAGATGAGCACGCTTCAGGAGCACCATGACATTCAGGAGCTGCAGGAGCTGATCCGGGAACATGTCACGGCGACAGGCTCGGAAAAGGGAAAAGAGATCCTGGAGCACTTTGAGGACTATATCCCGGCGTTCAAGAAGATCATCCCGAAGGACTATGAGAAGATGATCGCGGCCATCGCCGCCTTCGAGGGCAAGGGAGAGAGCCGGGAACAGGCGGAGATTGCGGCCTTCAACGCCGCGGTCAAACACTGAGAGGGGGTGCCGTGAATGGGAAAACCGACCGGATTTCTGGAATACAGCAGAGTGGAAAACAGACGGCGGCCTCCGCTGGAACGCGTGAAGGATTGGGAAGAGCTCTATCTTCCGGTGGAAGGGGAGGAGCGGCTCAAGCAGGGCGCAAGGTGCATGAACTGCGGGATCCCGTTCTGTCAGGCGGGCGTGCAGTTTGAAGGAAAACAGCTTGGCTGCCCGCTGCACAACCTGATCCCGGAGTGGAACGACATGCTCATGGACGGAAACTACGGCCATGCCCTGGCGAGACTGCTGAAAACCAACAACTTTCCGGAATTTACCGGGAGGGTCTGTCCGGCATTCTGTGAGCAGGCCTGCACCTGCGGCCTGTACGACGCGCCCATCACCGTCCACGACAACGAGCGGAGCATCATCGAGTACGCCTTTCGCAGCGGCCTGATGAAACCGCGCTTTACGCAGAACGCCTCCGGGAAGAACGTGGTGGTTGTGGGCTCCGGCCCGGCCGGCCTCGCCGTGGCGGACCAGCTGAACCACCGCGGACACAGCGTCACGGTGGTGGAGAAGCACCCCAGGGCAGGCGGAATCCTGACCTACGGCATCCCGAACATGAAGCTCCCAAAAGACATCGTCACGAGGCGGATCAGCCTGATGACCGATGAGGGCGTGAGTTTTGTGACCGGCCTGGACGCCTCCGATCCTGCCGTTGCCCGGCGGCTATCGGCGGAATACGACGCGGTGGTGCTCTGCTGCGGCGCAGAGGAGCCGAGAAGCATCGGGGTGAACACCGACGGCGTGAGCGGCGTCTGTTATGCCATGGAGTATCTGCACGCGGCCGCAGAAAGCCGCTTTGACGGCCGGGCAGAGCCTGCGCCGAGTGCCGCCGGGAAGGATGTGGTCATCATCGGGACCGGAAACACCGCCAGCGACTGCGTGGCGACGGCACTGCGCCAGGGCTGCCGGAGTGTGACGCAGCTGGTGCGCCGCGGTCGGGAGGACTATCTGGACGGAAACGGAGTCCTGCCGCAGGACTACGCCCAGGAAGAGGCGGAGAGTGTGTTCGGGGAGGATCCGAGACGCTTCGGACAGAGCGTGGATACGCTTCAGACGGACGGACAGGGAAATCTGACTTCCATCACGACGAAGAGCGGAGAGAGCTTCCCCTGTGAGCTCCTCATCGGCGCAACCGGTTTTGCCGGCTGCAGGGCGGATGTGTGCGAGGCCTTCGGCGTGGAGCGCGAGCGGACCGTCAGGACGGAGAAGGGAAGCTTTCAGACCAGCGTGCCCCATATTTTCACGGCGGGCGACATGCACCGGGGACAGTCCCTCGTGGTTCACGCCATCGCCGAAGGGAGAGCCGCGGCCGCGGAAGTGGACCGCTTCCTGATGGGCTATACCAACCTGCTCTGAGCGTCACAGATATTTTTGCTTGATCTGAAATCGGGAAAGGAAGGGACTCCATGACGAAGTATATTTTTGTAACCGGAGGCGTGGTCTCCGGACTGGGAAAAGGCATCACGGCGGCATCCCTGGGGCGCCTGCTGAAGGCCAGAGGGCTGAAGGTCGCGGCCCAGAAACTGGACCCCTACATCAATGTGGATCCCGGAACCATGAGCCCCTATCAGCACGGTGAGGTCTATGTGACGGAGGACGGCTCGGAGACCGATCTGGACCTGGGGCATTATGAGCGCTTCATCGACGAAAACCTCAACCGCTGGTCGAACCTCACCACCGGAAAAGTGTACTGGAACGTGCTGAACAAGGAGCGGCGGGGAGAGTACCTGGGGCAGACGGTGCAGGTGATCCCGCACATCACCCAGGAGATCAAGGAGTTCATCTACGCCGTGGGGAAGAAGACGGACGCGGATGTCGTCATTACGGAGATCGGCGGCACCACCGGCGACATCGAAAGCCAGCCGTTTCTGGAAGCGGCGCGGCAGGTGGGCCTGGAGCAGGGGAAAGGAAACGTCTGCTATATCCATGTGACACTGGTTCCCTTCCTGCGGGGCAGCGATGAGCACAAGACCAAACCGACCCAGCACTCGGTCAAGGAGCTGCAGGGCATGGGCATCAGTCCGGACATCATTGTGCTGCGCTGTGATGAGCCGCTGGAGGAGGAAATTTTCCGCAAGATCGCCATGTTCTGTAATGTCAAGCCGGACTGTGTGATCGAGAACCGGACCCTGCCGGTGCTGTATGAGGCGCCGCTGATGCTGGAGGAGGAGAACTTCTCGCTCATCGTCTGCCGTGAGCTGGGCCTCTGGACAAAAGCCCCGGAACTTTCCGGCTGGACCGAGCTGGTACAGCGGATCCGCAGCCTGAAGAAGACGGTCCGCATCGGGCTCGTCGGCAAGTACGTGCAGCTCCATGATGCCTATCTCTCGGTGGCCGAGGCCCTGCGGCACGCGGGCTATGCCTGTGACGCCGCGGTGGAGATCGACTGGATCAACAGTGAGGGCGTGACGGAAGAGACCGCCCCGGCGCTTTTCCGGAACTGCGACGGGATCATCGTCCCGGGCGGCTTCGGCAGCCGCGGCGTGGAAGGGATGATCACCACCGTCCGCTATGCCAGGGAACACAGCATCCCGTATTTCGGCATCTGCCTCGGCATGCAGGTGGCGGTCATCGAATACGCAAGGGATGTCTGCGGCCTTGCGGGAGCCAGTTCCGGAGAGCTTGACCCGGAGAGCCCCCACAAGGTGATCGACTTCCTGCCGGACCAGAGCGACGAGGTGGACAAGGGCGGTTCCCTGCGCCTCGGTGCGTATCCCTGCAAGCTCCGGGAGGGGAGTCTGCTTCGGCGCTGCTACGGCACGGAGCTGGTGCAGGAGCGCCACAGACACCGCTATGAATTCAACAACGACTACCGTGAGATCCTGAGCGGGCACGGTCTGCTTCTCAGCGGAATGAGCCCGGACGACTATATCGTGGAGGCGGTGGAACTGCCGGGACATCCGTTTTTCGTCGGCGTCCAGTTCCATCCGGAATTCAAGAGCCGGCCGGACCGGCCGCATCCGATCTTCCGCGGCTTCACCGAAGCGTCATTAAACCACGGCTCCGCGGATATGGAGGAGCAGGAACTTGAATAATCAGAAGGTTTTGATACTGGATTTCGGCGGGCAGTACAACCAGCTGATCGCCCGGCGGGTGAGAGCCTGCCGGGTCTACTGTGAGGTGCATCCGTGGACGATGCCGCTGGAGGAGATCCGGGCCTATGATCCCATCGGGATCATCTTCACCGGCGGACCGAACAGCGTCTATGCCCGGCACTCTCCACGTGTGGACCCGGGCGTCTATGCCCTCGGCGTTCCGATCCTTGGAATCTGCTATGGATGCCAGCTGCTGGCGCAGGAGCTGGGCGGCTGTGTCACCGCGGCGCAGGAGAACAGCGCCCGGGAGTACGGGAAGACCATGACGCATTTTGATACCGGCTGTGCGCTGTTTCATGATCTGCCGGAGGAGAGCGTCACCTGGATGAGCCACGGGGACTACATGGCGAAAGTGCCGGAGGGCTTCCGCCTGGTGGCGCGGTCCGACGTCTGCCCCACGGTGGGGATCTGTGACGAAGACAGAGCGTTTTACGGCGTCCAGTTCCATCCGGAGGTCAGTCATACCGAATACGGCAGCCGGATGCTGCGCAACTTCCTGTACGAAATCTGCGGAGCGGCCGGAGATTGGACCATGGCGGATTTCAAGCAGAAAGCCGTTGATGAAGTTCGAAAAAAGGTCGGAGACGGCCGTGTCCTGCTGGCGCTCTCCGGCGGGGTGGATTCCTCCGTGGCGGCGGCCCTGCTGGCGGAAGCGGTGGGGAAGCGCCTGACCTGTGTGTTTGTCGACCACGGACTGATGCGCAGGAACGAAGGCGAAGAGGTGGAAGCGGCGTTTTCACGCTGGGATCTGAACTTTGTCCGGGTGGATGCGGAGGAACGCTTTCTCACGCATCTGGCAGGCGTGACCGAGCCGGAGCAGAAACGCAAAATCATCGGCGAAGAGTTCATCCGTGTGTTTGAGGCCGAGGCGAAAAAGATTGGGCGGGTGGACTTCCTGGCGCAGGGGACGATCTATCCCGATGTAATCGAGTCCGGCGCGGGCGAGGCGGCCGTGATCAAGAGCCACCACAACGTGGGCGGCCTGCCAGATTATGTGGACTTCCGGGAGATCATCGAGCCGCTGCGCATGCTCTTCAAGGATGAAGTGCGCGAGCTCGGAAGAGAGCTGGGCCTGCCGGAATACCTCGTGACAAGACAGCCCTTCCCGGGACCGGGCCTGGGCATCCGTGTTATCGGAGAAGTCACGAAGGAAAAGCTGGATATGGTGCGCGAAGCGGACTGGATCTTCCGTGACGAGATCGCGAAAGCCGGCCTGCAGGACAGGATGAGCCAGTACTTTGCAGCGCTCTCCAACATGCGCTCGGTCGGCGTGATGGGAGACGGACGGAGTTATGACTATGCGGTAGTGCTGCGCAGCGTCCAGACCGGCGACTTCATGACGGCCGACTGGAGCCGGATTCCCTATGAGGTGCTGGACCGGGTTTCCGTCCGGATTGTCAACGAGGTCCCCGGAGTCAACCGCGTGCTCTATGACATCACGTCTAAGCCGCCGGCCACCGTGGAGCTGGAATAACATCGGATCGGTTCACAGACAAAGGAGACGAGAACTCTTTTCGGGTTCCCGTCTCCTTCGTGGATTTGATCCTCCGTGCAAACAGCGGCGCTTTTTTGTGTGACACTTCTGTGATACTTCGTGTGCTATGATGCAGTCACAAAAGAAAGAACTCCGCCAATTCAAGTCTTTG
>CAMKEK010000048.1:0-8710 GCA_946411545.1 uncultured Clostridia bacterium | reverse complement strand
GAGGCAGCTGCACCGGAAGCGGCTCCGGCAGACTGGTCGAGCGATGCGCCGATTGGCAGCGAGGTTGGGCAGCAGCTCAAGGACTTCACGATCACCTGCCTGGACGGAAGCGAGTTCCACCTGGCCGACTACCGCGGCAAGCCTGTGTTTATTAACCTCTGGGCCACTTACTGCGGCCCCTGCGTGAAGGAACTGCCTTACTTCAGCGAGCTGTACAAGGCCCATGAGGGCGACATCGCCATGCTGGCCCTGCACTCCGACATCGTGGACGAGGATCCGCAGGAATACCTGAACGAGCACGGAAGCGACTGGGTGATGCCCTTTGCCGTTGAAAACGACGACGAAGTGATCTGGGATCTGGTGGGCGGAACCACCGCCATGCCGCAGACCATCGTTCTGAACCGTCACGGTGAGGTCGTATATAACCAGCGGGGCTCCGTAAATCCGGAAATGCTGGAGACCCTGTACGAGCAGGCGGCCGCCGGCGGAGAAGAGGAGTCCCCGGCAGCTCCGGCGGCGGACTACACAAGCGATGCGCCGATCGGCAGCGAGGTTGGGCAGCAGCTTAAGGACTTCACGATCACCTGCCTGGACGGAAACGAGTTCCACCTGGCCGCCTGCCGCGGCAAGCCTGTGTTTATTAACCTCTGGGCCACTTACTGCGGCCCCTGCGTGAAGGAACTGCCTTACTTCAGCGAGCTGTACAAGGCCCATGAGGGCGACATCGCCATGCTGGCCCTGCACTCCGACATCGTGGACGAGGATCCGCAGGAATACCTGAACGAGCACGGAAGCGACTGGGTGATGCCCTTTGCCGTTGAAAACGACGACGAAGTGATCTGGGATCTGGTGGGCGGAACCACCGCCATGCCGCAGACCATCGTTCTCAACCGCAAGGGTGAGGTCATTTACAATCAGCGAGGTTCTGTCACGGAGGAGATGCTGGAGACCCTGTATGAACAGGCAGCAGAGTCCTGAACAGAGTAGCAAAGATCAAGCTGTATCAGTGAAATAAAGACTGTCAACAGAAGCAGAGGAAGGACCAGAGCGGTCCTTCCTCATTTTTTGGACGAATACGAACGAAAACGTAAATTGTATCACAATGCAGAGGGGAAAATCAGGCAAAATGGAAGCGCCTTTCATTCTTCTTGCACAAGCGGCGGTTTTCTGCTATAATCATCTCTGTATTACTATACAGGACTGATTCAGTTTCAGAAATAGGAGTACGCTGTGAAATCAAATCAGAAATATAAAACACTGAAGAGACCGTCCTACCTGATTTATCTGGCGTTTATGGCGGCTTTTGCCCTTGCCGCGCTGTATTTCCGACAGTATTGGCTCGCTGCGGCGGAAGGCGGGATCACGCTGATCCTGGCGGTCGTTGCGCTTGTGATGAAGCGCAGGAATACGAAGCTGCTGACGGCATATATAGAGTCCATCACCTATGACACGGAGAATGCCAAGAACAGCACGCTGCTCAGTTTCCCGCTCCCAATGGCGGTATTTCGCCTCTCGGATTCCAGCGTCGTATGGGCCAATGACGCCTTTTTCCAGATGTTTGGGGTCGGGGGCGCCCGCGTGGACGCGCAGCTGGCCGCTATGATTCCGGATTTTTCAGGCGCCTGGCTGATGGAGGGAAAAACCGCCTATCCGAGCCTGGTAGAAATCAGCGGCCACAAATATCAGATGTTCGGCAATCTGATCCGCTCGGAGCAGGATGACGAAAACAGCGCGATCATGGGGATCACCTACTGGATGGATGTCACAGACTATGACAACACCAGAATTCTCTATGAGCAGAGCAGACCCGTGCCGGGGGTGGTCGTCATTGACAACCTGGAAGAGATGTCGAGAAACTATCCCGAGCGCGTGAAAAATGAAATACGGGATGCGGTCGAGGATCGCCTGCAGCATTGGTGCGGTGAGTACCACGGCATTCTGCGCCGATATGACAGAGACCGATATCTCGTTGTCTTTGAGAAAAAAGACATCGACGAGATGCGCAGGAACAAGTTCTCAATCAATGAGGAAATGCATAGTATTGAGAACCCGAACGGCATTCCGGCCAGTATCAGCATCGGTTTCGGAGCCGAGTCGACAAACCTGGAGGAAGGCCTCCAGTTTGCCGATATCGGTACGGAACTGGCCCTCTCGCGCGGCGGGGATCAGACCGTCATCAAAAACAGGGTGAACTTTGAGTTCTATGGCGGAAGAGGCTTCGAGATCGAAAAGCGAACCAAAGTGAAGTCGCGCGTCATGGCCAATACCCTTTCGGAACTGATCCGCGACTCCTCCAAAGTGTTTGTGATGGGACACAAATTTGCGGATCTGGATGCGGTAGGCGCGGATATTGGGATCTGCTGCCTTGCAAGAAAACTCGGCGTCAAGGCCCAGATTGTGGTTGAGCCGAACTATAACGCATCCAAAACACTGATCGAGAGGATGAAGAAGGAGCCGGAATACAAGGATATCTTCCTTTCTCCGCAGGAAGCGCTGATATCGGCGGATGCCCGAACGCTTCTGGTGGTTGTGGATACCAACCGCCCGGAACAGGTTGAAGATTCCGGACTGCTGGGCGCCTGCAACCGTGTCGCGGTCATTGACCACCACCGTGTCGGTGCCACCTATATTCAGAATGCGGCGCTTGGATTCATCGAGCCGTATGCGTCGTCCGCCTGTGAGCTGGTGAGTGAGATCCTCCAGGAGCTGCTGGAGACCGAGGATGTCAAGAAAGCCGAGGCCGAGGCGATGCTGGCCGGTATTGTGCTGGACACCAAGAGCTTCTCGCTGCGCACAGGCGAGAGAACCTTCGACGCTGCATCATGGCTGCGGCGCTGCGGAGCGGATACATCCGAGATCAAGAAGCTTTTCCAGATCGATATGGATACCGCACTGGCAAGGTATAAGCTTATGCAGAATGCGAAGCTTTATCGCGGCGTTGCCATTACCGTCTCGGATGAATTCCAGGAGCGTATTGTCACGGCACAGGCGGCGGATGAACTGCTGAACATCTCCGGCGTGGAAGCTTCCGTGGTAGCCTCGACAGACGGGAAGGACGGCATCTATGCCTCCGCGCGCTCCATCGGAACGATGAACGTCCAAATCCTTATGGAGAAACTCGGCGGCGGCGGAAATCGAAGCGCGGCTGCAGTACAGTTTGAGCACACAACACCGGCACAGGCGGAGGAGAGAATCCGTGCTGCGATCGATGACTATCTTGGATAACAGGAGAGATTAACATGAAAGTAGTATTTAACGTTGATGTCAGAGGACAGGGGAAAAAGGGCGAGATCAAGGACGTATCCGACGGCTATGCACGCAACTACCTGCTCCCGCGTAAACTTGCCTCCGAGGCGACGGCAGATGCGATCAACGCCATCAAACTGAAGGAAAAGGCAAAAGCCGCTCAGGCCGCCAAGGAGAAGGCTCAGGCGGAGGAATATGCCAGAAAGCTGGAGGCCGTCCAGGTAACCGTACGTGCAAAAGCGGGCAACGGCGGAAAGCTTTTCGGGGCGGTGACATCCGAGGCGATCAGCAAGGCGCTGAAAGAACAGTTTGATATGGATATCGAGAAAAACAAAATTGTTCAGGCAGAGCCCATTAAGAGCTTCGGAGCCTACACGGTCAAGGCAAAGCTTGGCTACGAGGTGAGCGGAAGCATCAACGTTCTGGTGGTTGAAGAATAATCCATGGACGAGCTTCTCGGGAAAAAAGTACCTTTTTCTGCTCAGGCAGAACAGGCGGTGATCGGCTCGGTTCTGATTGATCCGGACTGTATTCCGTCTGTCATGGAACGTCTTCGCGCGGATGAGTTCTACGGAAAACTGAACAGAGATATCTATGACACGGTATACAGCATGTTTGCCTACGGTATGACGGTGGATCCGGTGACCGTGCTCGGGCAGATGAGGGTACGCGGTGTCTATCAGGATAACTGTGAGCAGTATCTTGCCGAAGTGATGCGCATGACCCCTACGGCGGCCAATGTCCTGGAATATGCCGCCATTGTCCGGGATCGTGCGCTGCTTCGCCGCCTCGGAGAAGCTGCGGATGAGATTAACAGCATCGTCTACGAAGGCAGCGGAGAAGCCGAGACCGCGCTGGAAGCGGCGGAACGCAAGATTTATGCGCTTCGGCAGGGGAGAAATGTCGGCGGATTGATGCCGGTGTCCTCCATCGTACAGAATGTGTTCGACCAGATGTCCGAAGCGGCAAATTCCGGCAACAAGTTTCCCGGCATCTCGACCGGCCTGTCTGATCTGGACAGAATGATTCTGGGCCTGAACAAATCCGAACTGATTCTGATCGCCGCCCGGCCCGGTATGGGTAAAACAAGCATTGCGCTGAACATGGCGCTTCATGCAGGAATGAATCTCGGGAAGACGGTGGCGATTTTCTCTCTGGAAATGTCCAGAGAGCAGCTGGTTTCGAGGCTTCTTTCCCGCGCGGCGCTGATTCCCTCCCAGAACATGCTGACCGGCCAGCTGACAGAGCGCCAGTGGAAGGATGTTGCCGATGCGGCCCAGAGTCTCAGCACCAGTGATATCCGGATTGACGACAACCCCACGCTGACGGTGTCGGATATGAATGCACAGTGCAGACGCGTACAGAACCTGGATCTGGTCGTCATCGACTATCTTCAGCTGATGCAGTCGGCGGGGAGCGGGCATACCTGGTCCAATGAAAGCCGCACCCAGGCGGTCAGCGACATCAGCCGAATGCTGAAGATCATGGCAAAAGAATTGAACGTCCCGGTCATCTGCCTTTCACAGCTCTCCCGTGCAAATGAATCGCGGCAGGATAAACGGCCCATGCTTTCCGACCTGCGCGAATCCGGCGCCATCGAACAGGACGCCGACGTTGTGATCGGTCTGTACCGTGACGGATATTATAACAAAGAAGCTGAAAACCCGAATCTGGCGGAGGCCATTGTCCTGAAGAACAGAAAAGGCGCAACCGGCACGGTTCCGCTCAACTGGCTTCCGGAATACACATCCTTCTCCACTGTGGAACGCCGCTACGATGAAGGATGACCTGATCCGGCGATGGTCGATGCTGCCCAAGGAAAGCAGGGTTCTTATTGCGGTATCCGGCGGCGCGGACAGCATGTGTCTTCTTCACTGGCTGTACGATCTGCGGGAGGCGTATGAGATCACGCTTTTTGCGGCGCACTTTGAACATGGTCTTCGAGGAGAAGAGTCCCTTCGTGACGCGGAGTTTGTGTCCGAACAATGCCGCGGCCTCGGCATTCCCTGTACCGTGAAGCACGGCAATGTCGCCCTTTATGCAGACGAACACAGACTTGGAACGGAGGAAGCGGCAAGAACGTTGCGTTATCGCTTCCTGGAGGAAACCGCCGACCGACTCGGCTGTGATCGAATTGCCACGGCGCACAATCTCAACGACAACGCGGAGACGGTTCTGATGAATCTCTGCCGCGGGGCGGGGACACGGGGCCTTGCGGGGATCCCGCCTGTCCGAGGGCGACTGATCCGCCCGCTGCTGCAGACATCCCGGCAAGAGATTGAGGAGTATCTCGCGGAGCATGACATCCCGCATATCGAAGACAGCAGCAATGAGAGCGACTCGTATAGGAGAAACCGGATCCGGCATCAGATGATCCCGCTGCTCATCCAGGAAAATCCCGCTGCCCTGAAGGCAATCGGACGGACGACGGAACTTCTTCGAGAGGACGATGCCTGCCTCTGCCGGGAAGCGGAAGCTTTCCTGCGCTCCTGTGATGACAGCGGGGCCATTCCGGCCAAACGCCTGCTGAAACTTGAACCGGCGGTAGCCTGCCGTGTCTTTCGCCTGCTCTGCGGCAGCGGGGTCAGCATGGAACGGACGCAGGCGCTTCTTGCGTTTGCCGGGGGAACTGAACGGGGAGTGCTGGAAATTCCGGGACGGAAGATCCGACGGGAGCACGGCTTCCTCTATTTTAAAGACAGAAATTAACGACTTGTTCAAATCTTCACTCTTCAAAAGTTAAAACGATTGTGGTAAGATTACTCTCACGTGCCTGAGGGCGGAAAGGAAAACAATGACAAAAGACATCGAACGCGTGTTGCTTTCACAGGAAGAAATCCAGACAAAGGTTGCAGAGATCGGAAAACAGATTACTGCGGATTTTGCGGATAAAAACCCGATCTTTATCGGCGTATTGAAAGGCTGCTTTATTTTTATGGCGGACCTGATGCGGAATGTGAACATACCGTGTTCCATGGACTTTATGGCTGTTTCCTCGTACAGCGGCACATCGTCGACCGGCGCTGTGAAAATCAACAAGGACCTCAATCAGGATATCGCCGACCGGCATCTGATTCTGGTTGAAGACATCCTCGACTCAGGCGTGACGCTCAATTATCTGAAAAACTATCTCCAGGTTCGAAGACCGGCTTCTGTGCATGTGGCAACGCTGCTGGACAAACCGGCGAGGAGGAAGGCCGACATCTATGCGGATTACTCCTGCTTTGAAGTGCCCGATGCCTTCGTCGTCGGATATGGACTGGATTACAATGAGCGCTACCGCAATCTTCCTTATATCGGGATCCTGAAACCCGAGGTTTATTCCTGAGGCTTCTCTTTTCAGAATGTTTAAGCAGTAATTAGAACGGATGTGAACTTATTTGAACCCAAAACACAATCGTGCCCGGGATATTGGCTTTTATGTGCTTCTTGTGCTGATTCTCATCGCGGTCATCTTCACGATGACGAAGGACACCGAGCCTGATACGCTGGACAACTACTCGGAGCTTGCGGATCTGTTTAACGCGGGAAAGGTGCAGTCTTTCCGGACAGAGGGCAACAAGATCATTCTGACGCTTCGAACAGACGGTACGGACAAAACGACCGTTGAAAAGACCTATGATCTTTACAGCTTCGGCGTGTTCTATGAGGACTTTAATGAGCTGATCAAAGAACAGCACGAGAAAGGTATCCTGGAGAAGTACGATTACAACGAAGGCTTTGTTGTCCCGTGGTGGGCAAGCATTATCCCTTACCTGATCCTCATGGGAGGAGCGATGGTGCTCTGGTATGTGATGATGAACCGCATGGGCGGCGGAGCCGGAGGGGTGGCCCGCTTCAGCAAGGCAAGAACCCGCCTTGGGAGCGATGAGAAGAATAAGAAAACCTTTGCCGATGTCGCAGGCTGCGATGAGGAAAAGGAAGAACTGGCAGAGATTGTGGAGTTCCTGAAGGACCCGAAGGCCTACACGGCCATGGGCGCAAGAATTCCCAAAGGGGTTCTGCTGGTAGGCCCTCCGGGAACCGGTAAAACCCTGCTGGCAAAGGCGGTTGCCGGAGAAGCCGGCGTGCAGTTCCTTTCCATCTCCGGTTCCGATTTTGTCGAGCTTTATGTCGGCGTCGGCGCCGGCCGTGTCCGGGACCTGTTTGAACAGGCGAAGAAAGCCGCACCCGCGATCATCTTTATCGATGAGATCGACGCGGTCGGCCGCCAGAGAGGAAGCGGTCTCGGCGGCGGACATGATGAGCGCGAGCAGACTTTGAACCAACTGCTGGTCGAAATGGACGGCTTCGGCAACAACGAGGGCGTGATCGTCATGGCGGCGACCAACCGTGCGGATATCCTGGATAACGCGCTGCTCCGTCCCGGACGTTTTGACCGCCAGGTCTATGTCGGCCTGCCGGATATCCGAGGCAGAGAGGCGATCCTGAAGATCCATTCCAGAGACAAGCAGCTTGGCGATGATGTGGACCTGAACTCCATCGCCAAGGGCACCCCCGGATTTGCCGGTGCGGATCTTGAAAACCTGATGAACGAAGCGGCGCTTCTCGCTGTTCGCAGAAAGCATCGTTTCATCACGATGGAAGATGTTGACGAAGCGATTCTCAAGGTCCAGATGGGCCCGGAGAAGAAGAGCCGCAAGATGAGCGACAAGGCAAAGCGCCTGACCGCCTATCATGAGTCCGGCCATGCCGTGGCGGCAAAGTTCTGCAAGCATGTGGACCCGGTCCATTATATCACGATTATCCCTCGCGGGCCTGCCGGCGGATTTACGCTGTTCCGGCCGCAGGAAGATCTGGAGAACTTTACATCAAAAGAAGAGATGTTTGAAAACATCGTCGTCTCGCTTGGCGGCCGCATCGCGGAAAAACTCTTCTTGGACGATATCTCCACAGGAGCCTCCGGTGATATTCAGCAGGCCAGTTCTCTGGCGCGCGACATGGTGATGAAGTACGGCATGAGCGAGCGGCTTGGCCCCATTCTGTACGACACCTCGGGGCACAGTATCTTCATCGGGCGTGATTTCGGTCAGACGAAGAGCTATTCCGAAGAGACGGCGGCTATCATCGATGAAGAAGTCAAGGCGATCTTTGACGAAGCGGCAAAACGCTGTGAGGAAATCCTGACCGAGCACGGTGAACAGCTCAGAGGCCTTGCAGAGTATCTGCTGGTCAATGAGACTATAGAGGCGGATGAATTCAACTATTACTTCGAGCACGGTGAATTCATGCCGGAAGTTCTGAAGGCCGGGAAGCAGGCCCGTCATGACAGTACCATCGAGCGTCCGGCAAAGAAAATCTCGATGACCGACGGGTATGCCGAGGAGCAGAAGACAGACACCGAAAATCATGTCGAGGCTGCAGCTGCGCAGGATGCAGCGTCTGCTGACGAAGGCTCCGCAGAGACAAAAGCCGAAGAGACTTCCGCAGAGGCGGAGAGCACGGAAGAGAACACGGCATCCGA
>CAMKEK010000047.1:0-8922 GCA_946411545.1 uncultured Clostridia bacterium | reverse complement strand
ACAACAAGGTCACCTACGGTCTGAACGACGAGGCCACCAGCTATGCGTTCTATTCCTTCATGCGCAAGCTGGGCACCACCGTTGCCACGATCCTCATTAACGTCCCGCTGCTCCGCATCGGCTACAACGGAAGCACCCTGAATACCGAAGGTCTGACCGACGCAGCCCTGAAGAGCATGTACAACTCCTCCGTCATGATCCCGGCCGTCCTGTTCCTGTCCGTCTTCCTGCTGCTCCGCTTTATGTATCCTCTCGGCAAGAAGGAAATCGACGCCCTGCAGGTGGAGAAGGAAAAACTCATGAAGAAAGCCGGAAAGTAATCTTTCCGCCTCATATAAACGATCATCGCACCGTCTGTCCTCTTGGGCAGGCGGTGCGATCTTATTTCTGTCAGCAGCGGTGATGTCCCGATCCTTCTCTTTCCGGCAGCCAGATGCTTGTCCGGACTTGCTTGGATTCGGATTAAGAACCAGGTTCCACCGGATCAAAGTGGAAAACAGGAATGTCCGGGCTCGTTTCAAATGTGATCGTGACGGAACCGTCTTTCAGCATCTGCATCGCATCGTTCAGCTCAGCCGTCAATCTCAAGCTGGAAACCGTATTCCTTTCCATCCAGGCTCTGGAGCGCCGCCTTCATATCGTGGGACACGCGCAGCTTTTCCAGATGCTCCAGTTCCAGAACCGGTGTCAGATCCGTGATTTTCTGGTTCCATGGGATGGCAAGCTCCGTCAGCTGCGGGTGACTGCGTACAAAGTCGGCAAAGAGTGCGTTGCTGTCCTCACCGCCGCGGTTCATAAACACATTCGCGCCCGCAAAGCGATGGACCTCCACTCCCTCCAGGAACGGCAGAAATGCGGCATCGACGGCGTCGTTGATGTCCAGGTTGTCCAGCACGGGAATGGATGAGAGCGGGGCGTAATCTTCCATCTCTGCCCCGTTGAGGAAGAGCCGGAAGCCATTGCGCTCCTGCAGGGCGGCGGAGTAATCCACTTCCGTAAGCGGTGTGAGGTCCGTAACCCGAGTATTATTGATATCCAGCTCCATCAGGCGGCTGAAATTCTGAACGCCCTGTATGCTCGTGACCGGGCAGCCCTTCAGGCTCAGGTTGTTCAGGTTCTGCAGCGTATAGGCGGCCGAGGCATCCGTGAGCTTCGGACACCAGTTCAGGAAAAGCGCGTTCAGTTCGCCAAAATTCTGAATCCCGTCCAGGTTCTCCAGCGGCTGACAGTAAAGGCGCAGTTCGTGCAGACCTGTGAGGGCTTCAAGCATGCCAAAATCGCTGATGATGCCTTGTGTTCCATACTGAAGCGCCGTCTCCTCGTCTGTCATCCAGTTATGGAGCACCAGTGTCGGCGTATTTCCGCCCCTGCTCCAGTCCTCCCAGATATCCGCGTCTTCAAGATCCACCAGGGTGTCTCCGACGATGCAGAGCCGCCCTACGCGGCGGAGCAGTGCCTTCGGCAGGGTCTCCAGTTCCTCCAGGCTCAGCAGAGTGAAATTGTCGAAATCCATCTCCCAGCCGCCCTGCGGATACTCCGCCCGGCATTCCTTGAAGTTGCCGGCCTTTACCAGGTCCTCGGCCTGTTCAAGGAGCTGCGGCTGAACGGCAAGGTATGTCCCATGGAAGCGGCCCAGCGGTTCGAGGCTCTTCACCTCATCCAGGCCGACCACGGTGAAACTGCAGGGATTTGCCGAATCCATCACGTCCAGGAAACTCAGATCTGTTACCTCCACGACGCTGTCGAGTTTCAGACTTCCGAGCTGAAGGCCGGCAAAATCCGGGAGCGTATATCCGCCTGTGATTTCCAGAGAGGAAAGCTTCATCCCTTCGAGAGCCGACCAGTCTGTCAGGCGCGGGCACTGGTAGACCTCCAGGTTTCCGTACCCCATAAACCCGCTCACCTTCTCCAGGCCGCTCAGAGAAGAAAGCCTTGAGAGCTTGTTCAGACAAATCCGTGTCGCACCGAAGTCCTCCCGCAGTCCTGTCAGGTCTGTGTTGTCACAGCGGTCAAGCTCCAGCCTGCTTGTAACCGTGGGAAGCGCCGACAGATCTACATCCCCGAAACCGCGGAGACAGAAGTCCTGTACGGTGGCTTCTTCCAGCCAGGGCAGAATCTCCTCCAGGCTCTTTCCTCTGGCATCAATGCTGAGTCTGCCGTATTTATGAATGGCTGCAAGCCCGGAATAGTCTTCGACCGCGGCTTCGACAGAGAGATGAAAGGATTTATGTGCAAGCCCGGTGCTGACCTCGTTCAGGAAGTTCAGATCTCTCAGATTGTTGCAGAACAGCGAGACCTCTGAAAGTCTGGTCAGGTTGGAGAGGAAAGACACATCCTGCAGTCGGCCGGACCAATCAAAGATCTCAAGTATTTCGAGACCGGTGCAGGAGGAAATCGGCGAAAAGTCCCCGATCGCGCTGTCCTCTCCGATCCGCAGTTCTTTCAGTCCCGTGAGGCCGCTCAGTGCGGAAATGTCGCGCAGCTCGCGCATGTCATTCAGCCGCAGCTGAGTCAGCCTTTCCCTTCCCTCCAGGAAAGACAGATCTCTGACGGTCACCCCGCTCAGCCGGACCTGATGAAGCTCTGTACAGGCAGAGAGTCCGGAAAGGTCAATTCCGTTCACACCCCAGCCGCAGAGATCAAACTCGTAGAGATGCGGCGGGGAGAAGGACGAGAGATCCGCTCCCTTTTCACTGAGCACGTCAATGATTGCATATTGGAGTGTTTCACTGGTTCCGAGAGGCGTATAGTCAACATCACTGCGGATTTGCAGCTTGTCCGCATTGGATTTGGCGAGCCAGTTGACATTGTCCATCCGGCAATCCATTGCCCAGACCACATCCAGCTTCTCCAGTCCGCTGAGATCCGGCGCCTGCTCTACATCCACCATCGCCATATGGAGTTCCTCCAAATTGGGCATCAGTTTCAGGAAGCTCAGGTCATAGGGCGTCAATTCTACCCTGCTGCCGTCCTCGTGCCAGTACCAGTCGAACTCGGAAGAATCCGGGTGCTGATCCGCGCTTGCCAGTTCAAACAGCATATCCGGCCAGCGGGGTCCGCCCTCCGGTCTCTGGAGCCGTGTCTCGGGCGTGTAATAAGAGAAGTGCTCGCCGATGATGACCACGCAGCGCACTTCCGCAAGATCCTCTTCCGTGAGGCCGGCGGGGATCGCGATGGGGGGCTCTGTCGGCGTCGGTTCCGGTTCTTCTGTCGGTGCCGGCGTCTCCTCTGCCGGGGCGGGCCGGCTGTTCCGCCAGAACCAGAATCCAGCCAGGAGCGCCAGCACCAGTGCCCCAAGGACCAGGAGCAGCGGCAGCCGGCTTTTCTTTTTCGGAAGCGCCGCAGTGATGCGCTCTGCAATCAACCCGGCATCTCTTCCTGCTGCCGGAATGATGTTGCGGGCATACAGTGCGTTCTTGATGGTGTCCGGGATCTCTGCGCTGTCCAGCTGCACCGGGAACACATTCTCCGCTCCCGCTCCGACGAGATCCAGCAGTTTCCTGCATATCTCGTCATCGGCATAGAACTGTTCCGACAACGCCGCGAGGACGATATCGTCCTTCTTCAGTTCGCTCCCTTTCTCCACAACGCGCAAGCCCTTTGTCCGAAGCTGGTCCAGAACCGGCAGAAGCTTTTCGCGGTCCGCATCCACGGAGAGGATTCTGATGCTTTTACTCATGGCGTGCCACACTCCTTTTATAATTCAGTTATTTGACAAGAACAACCCGGAATCCGGCGCCGTCATTCCAATGAAGCGGGAGCATATCTTGGCTGACGGTGACGGTTTTCAGTGCCCCAAGTGCTTCCAGCGGTCTCAGATCATTCACCTGTGTATGTTCCAGATGGAGCGTCGTCAGTCCCGGCAATTCCCTGAGTCCGCTCAGATCCGTCACGGTGCTTCCTGCCAGACTCAGCTCCTGCAGAAGGAGATGCCCCTTCAGGGAAGACAGATCCTTCAGCGGCTGGCAGATGAGCGCCAGTTTTTCCAGCCTTACCGCGCTCTCCAGCAGGCTCAGGTCCGAAATCTGGCCCATGATCACCGGCGCCCCGTTGACCCGGCAGGTCCCGTCCGGATCAAAGCGGATGTTCTCCAGTCCCTTCGCAATCATGTTTCCGCAGAAAAAAAGCTCTCTGATGTCCGCCAGCTGCCAGCGGTAAATCTCTTCCTGTGTATCGCCAAGGGCGCGTCGGACAGCTCTTTCCTGCTGGCTGTCAGGGAATTGCACGGCAAAGAAGCGCTCTGCAGCACCGAGTTCTATAACCGGAGGCGGCGTCGGTGAAGGGCTTGGCGCCGGTGTTTCCGCAATTACCTGCAAAGTCGGCTGAGGGGGCAGATTCCAGACCCCGCCTGCCAGGGCCCCCAGGACGCCTGCCGCAGTCAGAAAGAGCAGCAGAGAAGCCACAAGCCCCATGCGTTCCCATGGAATGCTTTCCAGTGCGGAGTGCAGAAAGCGTTTCGGAACGAACCCGGAGTTCAGGATTGCATCCGCACGCTCCGGTGCAGTTTCAAGGATCGGTATTTCGGTTTTCCCTTCCAGAAGCCCCGTCCAGCTTTCATCCGGCACGGTGTCCTCCAGCTTTACCAGAAGGGTCGGTTTTTTCAGTCTCGCTGCCGTTCGAATCTCACTGTAGCAGTTCTGGGACTCCAGCGCCCGCTCGGACACAAAGAAAACAACCCGTTCGCAGTTCTGCATATGCCTCGCAATATTCGCAGGCCAGTCGCTCCCGGCGGGGATGCCCTCATCATACCAGAGCCGGTATCCTTTTTCGTGCAGAATGCGGATTGTGTCCACCACCTGGCTCGACTCGCGGTGGGCGTAGCTGATAAACAGGAATGGCCTTGTCCCCTCATAGGGTTTGAAGAACCTGCTCATTCTCCTTCGCCTCCGCTCAGTTCAACCGTATAGGGCAGCTCCGGAAACTCTGTCTGTCCCAGCAGCGCCGTCTGCGGCAGTGCGATCCGTTTCAGGGCCGGCAACTTTGTGAGTTCATCCCAGTTTTCCGGTATGTCTTCCAGGGGCAGAAACGTCAGTTCCGAAGCCAGTTCCTCCGTGACCACACCGCCGCCTGTTGAAGCTTTGACCGCCGACAGTATCACCGGATCCGTAAAGACGACTTCATCCGGAGGCTCCTGCCGGAACCACGATAAGTACCGTACCCCCACAAAGGACAATGCCAGAAGGACGCCCGCGAGCACGAAAAATATCCGGGTCATGGTTCTGACAGAATCCTCTCCCGGGACGGATATTGTCTCCCCGATGATTTCTCCGGAGAAGCCTTCGGCATGAATGATGTCGTCCTCCACCTCTTCCGGGCTCTTCCGGGACAGCGAGACATGCGGGACGTCCTCGCGCAGCCCCATGGAAAGGCGGCGGTCCACACCATCCGGATCAAGGCAGAGAATCGGGCGCCCGTTTTTCTGATTGACCAGCACGCTGCTTTTTGTATCCTTGTCCCGGCAGGCTTCGTCCGTCAGATAAACAAGTGTCAGGGCTGCATTGCCGGATCGCTCCTGCCTGTGCAGAAGTTTCTCCGCTCCGCCGGCCGGGCCGAGGCAGTACCAGACGCGGCAGCCTCTCTGCAGCAGCGGCCTCAGAATGGTCCAGATCTCCCTTCTGTCCGCTTCGGCAAAGGCGAAATACAGATATTCCTCTTCTCCCTCATAAGGCGGGATTTTCTTCATCCAGTCTTTCATCGTCAAAAAACCTTGTCTTTCCGCTATGCCTCTCACCGGCTAGAGGCTGATGTCCGGCTTGTTGTCACGCTGATAGGAACACCAGTTGCCGTTTTCGGTCAGCTCTTCCCTGGCCAGGACGGTCAGCAGCGCCTCCGTCTCCCCGCATCTTTCCATCTCTGCAGCCATTTTCGTGTAAAAGCGCTCCATCTTCTGATGGTCGGAGAGCGTACGCGGCAGAGAGAGGCGGCCGTAGAAGTTGGCGACAAACAGCGTCACGGCGGAGATCGTACCCAGCAGGATCTTCAGGACCGTACGCCAGACCTCTACATCGGAAATCCGGATCTGCGCCCTGAAAATCAGCCCGCCGCAGAGCAATTCAAAAGCAACCGCCGCGAGGTAGAGCAGAATGCTCAGCAACATGGCAAACAGCACGGTGCGGTCACTGATCCGGAGCTTATACCCGGAACGTCCGGCCGCCTCGCGGTGGTAGTCTCTCTGAGCATTCACCCAGCAGCTGCGGATCTCATGCTTTGTTTTTGCTTCTTCTCCGACAGTCAGCGCACAGAGCGCATCCAGGATCCATGCTGTTTCCGTCTGCTGCGTCCAGGAGAGCAGTTCCGCTGCCTGCACACGGCTTCCCGCATAGCGCAGGTAAGTCTGTACCCGCATGCATTCCGCCAGTGCCCGGTACTCGATATACCTCCGGTGGCAGTCGGAACGGGCGGCGTAGCGCTGGCAGCCCCAGGCTCCCACCAGCATGGCGCCGCAGACGAGGATCATCCAGATTGCCTGTGCCTCGTCGTACATCAGGAACGCGAAGGTCAGCAGTGCGCTCGCGGTTGCAAGCAGTGCCAAGATCCGCCGATACTTCGCGGCATACTGTCTGCTCAGCTTTCCCGCCACTCTGCCGATCAGCTCCATCCGCTCCAGTTTAGGGTCATCATGCGCCGCCGAAGGAAGCCGGGAACCGGAACCCGGAAGAGTGTTTCCCGTGTTTCGGTTGAAGTCGTCTGTCTTTCGGAACACATCCGTAACCGCGTTCCAATTCCCCAGCACATGTACGGTCCCGACCGCTTCGTCGGTTCGATCCCCTCTTGGTGTGACAATATGAATCACGGCTTCGTCGGTTCCCGAGCGAAGGGGCATCCCGGATTCCGGCGTGTAGCTTCTGTTCAGAGCAAAGTTCACGGCCTCCGCCGTGCCGCAGGCAGCTTCCGTACCGGGTCCTCCGTCCCAGAGCGCCAGCAGGATATGACTGTGCGCGGCAACATAGATCCCGGCCTGACGGAATTGGTAGTCCCGGCCAGGGCCACCGTCCGGAACCGCCTCGGTCGGCGGCGCAACAAAGACCTCCTCTGAACGGCTGCAGTGATGGGAAAACCGAAGTTTTGCCTCATCGCTGAAGTCCCGCTCATAGTCCGTCCGTTCCCTCGGCAGGGCCGCGATCAGCGGAATGCCCAGTTTCTCCGCCACATCGGCGCAGAGCAGATCTCCGCCTTCGGCAAGCGAGCTGAGCATGACAAGCGGCGAATGAGGGCAAAGCGTCTGCAACTTCTCCAGTTCGCTTTTCACCGCCGCCCGAATGGCGGGTTCATCCTGCCTTCTTATACCTCTGTGTCCCGTAACGCCTATCATCACAGGAATCGCGGCCTTATCATTCATTGCACTTCTCCTGACGAACTGCTTTACAGTTCCTCTTCTTCGACGGGTCCGACCAAATACTTCTTTCGTCTTGCTGCCTGCGTAAATCGAAGCATGGCCAGCAGGCACTTCTCTTCATTCGGCGCTTCAATCAGGATACGGATCTCTGCAGCGTCGTCTGCCCGGCGGAGCATAAAACGGGTGCCGGACCCCATGGAAGCCTCGATCTGCTTTGCGAGGCGGTAAAGATCCGGATCATGCATCATCGCTTCCGCAGCTCGCACCTGAATTCTCCAAATTCGCTGCGCAGAGTTCCTTCCGAAGAGTACCGTAACATTACTTTTATCCATTTTGAATTTGTCGCTCTCAGCGATGATCCGTCAAATGCATGCTTTCTGTTCAGTGCGCGAACAAGTATCCGTTCAGTTTCCAAACGATCCACGCGACGGCACCCAGCCCCGGCGCTGCCCCAGGAAACACAGGAAGAACGGGCGGCAGCTGTCTACGGCGGTCAGGCATTTGTAGATCGTGTTCCGTGTTTGGGAATCCTGCGGGGTTACACCCCAACGAAGGTCGATGTCCCGCAGAAAGATATGTTTCTGCTCACACCATTCACCCAGCTGCGGGAACACATTTTTGAGCACATAGTCGCGTTCCGCGTGCATGTCGTTGAAGGTGCTGCTGATAAAAACCGAAATATCTTTCCATTTCATTTTCTCTGTCACCCCCGTTTTCTGTCAGTTTTGCAGGCGCTGTGACACAGTCTCCGTCTTCCGCAAAGACAAGCCTCCCTCCTCGGCAACATAGTCATAGACGAACTCTTCGCGCCAGTCATTTTCGTCCATCGGCCATTCGCCGGTCTTTTCCTGAACATGCAGAACAGCTCCGTCGTACAGGACCCGGTAGAGCAAAAGGGCCCCGCTCACCGTCATCTCGTGACGGTATCGGGCGGTAAACGGCACCTGGGGAAAGCGCAGGACATAAGCGCAGCAAAGCTGAGGGAAGAGCGCCTCCGGGTCTTCAAAGCTGTCCCAGCGCGCGATGTCCTGGCAACGCTCGATCCAGAGCATCGTGCGTTCCCGCCGCAGCCAGTTCAGCGCCGTGCGCGCCGGCGCGATGTGATAAGCCGCGGCTTCCTTCCGGTAATCAAGATACCGCCGGCTGAGCGATGGACATCCTGCGGCTTCCTTGATCCACGGAACGTCATCCGGAATGTAGAACAGTTTGATCATTTCCTCCGCCACGTGCATCGCCCAGCGCGCGTGTTTCTCCTTTGGAAAATACATCCGGATTCTTGAAGTAACACCCATATCTTTCCTCGCCGTTTTTTAAGCTGATTACAGCCGGTAGATTTTGGAGCCGTCGAGCGTCTTCAGCAGTTCGAGCAGCTTGTTGAAAGGCTTCCAGTCCTTGTCCTGATAAGCCTTCGGCAGCCGCTGATAGTGTGCGCGGATTTCCTCGTGGCTGAGCTTTCCGTCCATACACAGCTTATGGCAGCGCAGCTGTTCCCGCAGAGCCGCCCGTGCTTCTTTTTCCTCTTCCGCCGGCACATCCAGCGGAAGCGTCTCATACTCATTTCCGTAGCGCCAGCCCATGGCCTGATG
>CAMKEK010000046.1:0-8930 GCA_946411545.1 uncultured Clostridia bacterium | reverse complement strand
AAGAACAGTTGAACTTGTGTGAAAAATATGCTATTATTTGCGACAGCGCCGAGCGTGTAACGCCGAAGCTGCTGCACGCGAAGACCGGCGCCGCAGTTGCGAAGGAGCTTTTCGGGGTCCGTGATCCCGTATATGAAGCGATCCGCTGGCATACTACCGGCAAGGCCGATATGACGCTCCTGGAGAAGATTATCTACCTGGCGGATTATATTGAGCCCACCAGAGACTTTCCCGGTGTGGATGCGCTTCGGGAACTGGCCTATGAGGACCTGGACCGCGCCATGCTTCTCGGACTGCAGATGACCATTGAGGAGGTTCGCTCTCACGGAGAGGAACCGTATATCGACACGATAACCGCCTGCGCCTGGTATGAAGAGCGCATTTCAGAAAGGAGAGACTGATATGTTGACACCGGAAGAAATCACAGCTGTCGCCTATCGCGCACTGGAAGACAAGAAAGCAAAAGACGTTAAAATCCTGAAGACGGCGGAGCATACGGTTCTGGCAGACTACTTTGTAATCTGCAACGGCAGTTCCTCCACCCACATCAAGGCTCTTGTCGACGAAGTGGACAAGCAGCTCTCCGAAGCCGGAGAGCCGCCGATCCGGAGAGAAGGTCTCCGCTCGGATATCTGGGTCCTGATGGATTTCGGCAGTGTGATTGTCCACATCTTTACCGATGAAGCCAGAAAGTTCTATGATCTGGAGCGGCTGTGGAGCGATGCAGAGGCGGTGACGCCCTCATCCCTTCCGAGCCCCTGATAAGGGGCTGCCAATCCGGAATGCTTCCGGCAGACGTACAGACAGAAATCTAATTACGCTTTACTGCCTTTGCCATCAACCACCCGCCCTTCGGGCGGGGGATAGATCAGGCATGAGAGGCATACAGAAATCTGATTGCGATTTTGCTGCCTTTACCATCGACCACCCGCCCTTCGGGCGGGAGGTTTATATCCTTTCTTATTCGAGGTGTATGTATAAAAATGAAGTACGATTTTGCTGCTGTTGAGAAGAAATGGCAGGATAAGTGGGAAGAAACCAAACCCTATGCCGCGATCACAGGAGATCCCAGACCCAAGTTCTACGGCCTGATTGAGTTCCCGTATCCCAGTGCCGCCGGCCTTCACGTCGGTCACCCGCGTCCCTTCACCGCAATGGACATCATCACGCGCAAGAAGCGCATGGACGGCTACAACGTCATTTTCCCCATCGGCTATGACGCCTTCGGCCTCCCGACCGAGAACTTCGCCATCAAGAACCATATTCACCCCTCAATTGTTACGCGAGACAACATCGCCAACTTCACCCGCCAGCTCAAGATGCTGGGCTACGGTTTCGACTGGGACCGTGTTGTCAATACGTCCGATCCCAACTACTACAAGTGGACTCAGTGGATCTTCCTGCAGATGTTCAAGCACGGTCTGGCCTACAAGACCACCATGCCCATCAACTGGTGCACCAGCTGCAAGGTTGGCCTTGCAAACGAGGAAGTCGTCGACGGTGTGTGCGAGCGCTGCGGCGGCGAGGTTGTCCGCAAGGAAAAGAGCCAGTGGATGCTTCGCATCACCGCCTATGCCGATCGCCTGATCGACGATCTGGACGATCTGGATTATATTGAGCGCGTCAAGATTCAGCAGAAGAACTGGATCGGCCGTTCCACCGGCTGCGAGGTCACCTTCAAGACCAATACGCCGGACGATGTGACCGTCTACACCACCCGTGCCGACACCCTCTTCGGCGTGACCTATATGGTCATCTCCCCGGAGCATCCGCTTCTTCCGAAGTGGAAGGATCAGATCGAGAACTGGGATGAGGTCACGGCTTATCAGGCTGCCGCGGCAAAGAAGTCCGATTTCGAGCGCGGCGAACTGAACAAGGAAAAGACCGGTGTCCTGCTGAAGGGCATTGAGGTGACCAACCCGGCCACCGGCAAGGTTGTTCCGATGTTTGTCTCCGACTACGTCCTCATGGGTTACGGTACCGGTATCGTCATGGGCGTGCCGGGTCACGACCAGCGCGACTGGGAGTTTGCAACCAAGTTCGGCCTGCCCATCGTTGAGGTTGTCAGCGGCGGCGATATCACCAAAGAAGCTTTTGTCGCCAAGGACGACAGCGCCGTTATGGTCAATTCCGGCTTCCTCAACGGCATGACCGTGAGAGAGGCCATCCCCGCCATGAAGAAATACGTCGTGGAGCAGGGCTACGGCAAGGAAAAGGTCAACTACAAGCTGCGCGACTGGGTCTTCTCCCGTCAGCGCTACTGGGGCGAACCGATCCCCCTGGTCAACTGCGAGAAGTGCGGCTGGGTTCCCCTGGATGAGAGCGAGCTGCCCCTGGTTCTGCCCAACGTGGAGAGCTATGAGCCCACCGACGACGGTGAAAGCCCCCTGGCCAAGATGACCGACTGGGTCAACACCACCTGCCCGAAGTGCGGCGGCCCGGCCAAGCGCGAGACCGACACCATGCCCAACTGGGCCGGCTCCTGCTGGTACTATCTGCGCTACATGGATCCGAACAACGACAAGGCGCCCTTCTCCAAGGAAGCCGAGGAGTATTGGGGGCCGGTCGACTGGTACAACGGCGGCATGGAGCATACCACGCTCCACCTGCTGTACAGCCGCTTCTGGCACAAGTTCCTCTATGACATCGGCGTGGTCCACACCAAGGAGCCCTATGCCAAGCGCACTTCCCACGGCATGATCCTCGGCCGCAACCCGCATTATGTCGGCTATGCCGAGACCGAAGAAGAGAAGCAGGCCCTGATCGACCATTACGGCAGCGAAGCCTTTCGCACCTCGGTCAAGATGTCCAAGTCCCTCGGCAACGTTGTGAACCCGGATGATGTCATCAAGGAATACGGCACCGACACGATGCGCGTGTATATCATGTTCATCGGCGACTTTGAGAAGACCGCAACCTGGTCGGATGAAGCCGTGAAAGGCTCCAAACGTTTCCTCGACCGCTGCTGGAACCTGCTGGAGCTGGTCAAGGACGACCAGGCCGTGACGCCGAAGAACGAGGCCCTGATCCACAAGACCATTAAGAAGGTCGGCGACGACATTCTCGAACTCAAGATGAACACCGCCATTGCGGCGCTCATGACCCTGGTCAATGCCTATTATACCAACGGCTGCACCAAGGGCGACCTCAAGCCCCTGATCCTGATGCTGAGCCCCTTTGCACCGCACCTCGCCGAGGAAATGTGGGAGCAGACCGGCTTTGCCGCCGCGGAAGGCAAGATGGCCATGCAGATGTCCTGGCCGGAGTATGACGAGAAGAAGACCGTCGATGCCGAGCACGAGATGGCCGTCCAGGTCAACGGCAAACTCCGCAGCACCATCGTGGTGTCCAACGACGCCGATGAGGAGACGGTCATCGCCGCCGCTCTGGCCGATGAAAAGATCCAGCGTCAGATGGCCGGAATGAAACTGGTCAAGACCATCGTGGTGAAAAACAGAATCATCAATCTTATTCTGAAAAAAGAAAACTGATTGTTGACAAACCACGTCTGAACCGTTATAATACCTCTGTTGAAGCCAAGTGTTTGGCCCTTGAAACGTCAGGTTCTGACGCGTTGGAGGGAGGGAAATCAGTGTCTGAAATTTACGTGAAGGAGAACGAGTCTCTGGACAATGCGTTGAAGAGATTCAAACGCAGCTGCGCGAAGTCCGGCGTCCTGGCCGATCTGCGCAAGAAGGAATATTACCAGAGCCCGAGCGTAAAGCGCCGCAAGAAATCGGAAGCTGCGCGCAAGAATAAAAATAAGCGTTACTACTAATCCTTTCTAAAGAAGTCCCCGAGAGTGTCAGGAGTTCCTGAACTTTCGGGGCTTCTTCATACCCGGGATGAAGGCAGGAAGGCTCCTGACCGCTGCCCGGGATTTCCTGCGGGAAATCCTTCAGAGAACGGGAGCCGTTCATCCGGCAAAACAGAAAACAAAAAAGCCGCCCTTCGGCGGCACAAACGACATGGGAAGCTCATGAATGCGATACGCAAGACAAAAAAGAAGTAAGCCCCGACTGCAACATCCATTCGCACAATCAGGGCTTACTTCTCTGAATTTTTCGTATCTAACATCCTGAGACCTCGCTTTCTTCCGGCTGTCCCCATTGCGTCATTCCTGCAATCACTTCTCAAACATCATCATCTGCGGCTCGCGCATGTCTCGTAAGTGAGACCCTCTTGTGTTGGAATGTCGCTATCCTGATCCTCAATGGAACTCACCCAACCCCACTTCGTCGGGTGCTTTTTAAGAAGTTCTGACTTCTTTGTTTTGTTGAGTATATGATACACGAAAAAAGAATTTGGTGCAAGAGGCAGAAATTGACAAAAATCACAATCCCGATTTGTACAGAACGGCGAAAATTGTGAGGAATGGATAAAAACGCTTGACCATGTTTTAAGGACTATAGTATGATACAAAACTACGGTTGATTCATGCTCCCGTTTTTGCTTGCTATTCCGTGCTGATTCTGGTAAAATATAAGGAAGCAGATTAACTTTTTGACAGGCGGCAGGCTCTCCTGACCGCAGGAGGAGCGTAGTTGGACAGGTTATTCCATCGAAAGTTACAGGTTTTTTGTTTGGGGCTCGTTTTGACGCTGGCCGTGTTTCTGCTATGCGGCTGTGCGGGGAAGGGCACTCAGGCGCAGAACGATGAGCTTTCGGAAAATAATGAAACGCCTGACCCTTCCGCATCGGCGGAGCTGCAGCAGACAGACGGGACGGTTTCGACCGAGCCTGAGGAGGCTGCCGTGCCGACACCCGCGGAGCCATCCCCGGAAGCAAGCCCGGAACCGACACCGATGCCGATGTTTGACATCGTTGACGGAAGGACCATTTATCTCAGCATCACGGAAGAGGAGTTCATCGAAATTGCGGAGTTCCTGCGCAAGGGGCTGGGCGTGAATGACGCGGCTCTGGCCGGTGTCCTGGCCAATCTGCAGGGGGAGTCAGGATTCAATCCTCATAAGATCGGAGACAGCGGGGAAGCCTACGGCCTCTGCCAGTGGCAGGGGGCGCGGCTGAACCAGATGGTGGAATACTGCGAAGAGCATGGCTATAATCCGGTGAGCCTGGAAGGTCAGTTGAATTTTCTGATTCATGATCTGAAAAACAACTATATCTATGCCTATGATCAGGTCCGTCTCTGCGAAGATTCGGAAAACGGGGCCTTGCAGGCGACTTATAATTTCTGCGCCTATTATGAGGCGCCGGCGGATCCAGGGGCAGAGAGCGTAGAACGTGAAGAATGGACGAAACTCCTGATTTACCCGAAATTGAATGAACTGAAAAACAAAGACTGAATAAAAGATATCCGGCGGGATGGGGGATTGACAAATGGCTATGAGAAGCTGTCCGGAATGCCTGAACCAGATTGACGAGAACGCGAGTGTCTGCCCGCACTGCGGACATGTCCTTTCTGGGGATGAACCGAAAAACAACAGTGTTGAAGTTTATCTGGAGGAACGACGCTGGACCTTCGGAAACACGCTGATCGCAGTGCTTCTGGTCCTGCTGATTGCGGGCCTTGGTTACCTGCTCTATATCTACGGCCTGAAGCAGCCCTATGAGGATGCGATGAAGTATTACGAAGAAGAGAAAACGGCCTATGAACAGCAGGTCCAGGAGTATCAGGGCTTTGCGGAACAGGTTGCCCAGGCCAATCTGGAACTGGATGCGAAAATCGACTATCTTCGCACGATCATCAATTCCGGGGATGAACCGATGGACCAGCGCTTGACGGCCAATGCGGCCGAGGTGGTCAGAAGGGCGGAGGGACTGCGCGTGACGCCGCCTGTGATTACGGCGGCGGAGGTCCCGGCACCGGCGAAGGATTCCATCTTCCACGCCAAGGATATTCGGGAGACCGGCCGGATTGTGGACCAGCAGCGTTTCAGCCTGTATCAGCAGTATTCCGACATGCAGGTTCCCGATTACAGCCAGGTGATCGCCACGATTGACCGGGTGGCAGAGGAGCTGAAGGCGAGCATCCAGGAGAAAAAAGACAGTGATGCCGCCGCGGAAGCCGCCACCGAGGCGGCCGCGGAAGCTGCTTCCCGTCAGATCAGGGAGCTGCTGGACAACTACCAGTCCTTTATGGATGAGTATATTACCTTCATGGTCATCTATGACCGCAGTGATCCGGATCAGATCCAGCGTGCCGATGAGCTGCAGACGACCTTTGTGACTTATGTCAAGCAGATTCGGGCCATTGACACCAAGAAGCTGACCGAAGCCGATCGGAGCTATTTCCAGATGGTAACGGAGAGCATCTCCCAGCAGATGGCCGAGAACAACATTCAGGAGCCGGAATACATCCCCTGAACCGCAGAAAGCGAAAGAACAAATGACTCAGGCGTCGGTTCGGAAAAACCGGCGCCTGAATGATCTGTGATGCTACTGTGACGCTGTGCATGATAGGATGAGTTCAAAAAAAGGCAGGGAGGGCTGAACATGAAGGAAAACAAAACTTTGCTGAACTGGATGATTGCGCTCAGTCTCTTTGTGATCTGGGGAAATATCATCAGTCTTTTCCTTTCCGGCGATCAGCACGATGCCGTGATCAAGCTGATCGATTTTGTGTCGCTGCTGTTTGCACTTGTGGTGCTGGTTTCGGCCGTCCGCGGAAAGGGAAAGAACGGAAACAAGGATAAAGAGTGAATCCGAGGCCGCGTCATGCGGAAATGCGAAGGCGCACACACATGAATTATCATCGGAGGGACGTATGGACGAAGTGAACATCAGATCGAGCCTGTTACAAAACGCAGTTGCCGGAATCATCACGAAGGTAATCCGAGAGAAGACCGGCTATCATCCCCAGCTCCAGTTCAACGACGGGATCCGCATCACGTATGACGGGGACAAGGCGAAGGTCCACCTGAATGTAGATGCGGAACTGAAAAAGGAAGATCTTGAAGCTATCATCAGGAAAGTGATCTGAAACAGAATACCCGTGAAGCCGACGGCGAAAGAGAAAGAAAAAGCCCCGAAATCATAAGATTTCGGGGCTTTTGGTGCGCGAGGCGGGACTTGAACCCGCACGCCCGGAGTGAGCACTAGAACCTGAATCTAGCGAGTCTGCCAATTCCACCACTCGCGCATTTCCTGAACGCTCAGTAATAATAGCACGCAGACTGGCCTTTGTCAAGAATTTTCTTTTTCTGATTTTTTATTTTATGGATGACATTTCCGGGAGAATCTTGTATAATTCCTTGTCAGTATATGAGAATAAAAGGAATCGTTTATGATCAGATTTACAGCGGGAACATGTGATGTCGCCGTGATCGGAGCGGGACATGCCGGGATCGAGGCTGCGCTGGCCGCGGCCAGACTCGGGATGGAGACGATCTGCTTCACGGTGAATCTGGACAGCGTGGGGAATATGCCGTGCAACCCCGCCATCGGCGGAACCGGGAAGGGCCATCTGGTCCGGGAACTGGACGCGCTGGGCGGCGAGATGGGAAAGGCCGCGGACCGGGCGTGCATCCAGTATCGGATGCTGAACCTCGGCAAGGGGCCCGCGGTTCATTCTCTGCGCGCACAGGCGGACCGGCGACATTACCAGGAGGTCATGAAGCATACCCTGGAGCTGCAGCCGCATCTTCTGGTAAAGCAGGCGGAGGTCACGGATATCGAGCTTGACGGGAACGGTGCGGTCTGCGCCGTGATTACCGCGACCGGGGCGACATTCCGCTGCCGGGCGGCCGTGATCGCGACGGGAACGTATCTCGACGGACGAACCATCGTAGGCGAGCTGCTGCGCTCCTCCGGGCCGGACGGCCTTGCCGCCGCGGTGCCGTTGGCCGAACGGCTGCGTGCACTCGGGCTCTCAATGCGGCGATTCAAAACCGGCACGCCGCCGAGGGTGCTTCGCCGGACGGTGGATTTTTCCAAAATGGAGCTCCAGCCCGGAGACGCGGAACCGGAGCCGTTTTCGTTCTCCACCGAAACGGTTCCTGAGAACCGTGCGGTCTGTTACCTGACCTGGACGAGTGCCGAGACCCATGAAATTATCCGTCGGAATCTGGACCGCAGCCCGATCTACGCGGGGGTCATCGAGGGCGTCGGGCCGCGCTACTGCCCCAGCATCGAGACAAAGATCATGACCTTCCCGGATAAGCCGCGCCACCAGCTCTTTATCGAGCCGATGGGCCTCAACACCGAGGAACTCTATATCCAGGGCTTTTCCTCTTCCATGCCGGAGGAAGTGCAGCTGCAGATGCTGCACAGCGTACCGGGACTGGAACATGCGGAGATGACCCGCCCGGCTTATGCCATCGAGTATGACTGCGTTGACCCGACGGAGCTTCGCCCGACACTGGAATCGAAGAAAATCCCGGGACTTTTCGGAGCGGGGCAGTTTAACGGCTCCTCCGGTTATGAGGAAGCGGCGGTACAGGGGTTCGTTGCCGGAGTAAACGCGGCACGGAAGCTGAAAGGGGAGAGCCCCTTTATCCTGCACCGCGAGGACGGCTACATCGGGACACTGATTGACGATCTGGTGACCAAGGGCACCAACGAACCTTACCGCATGATGACCTCGCGCAGTGAGTACCGCCTGCTCCACCGGCAGGACAACGCGGACGAACGCCTGAGCCCCATCGGGCACGCCATAGGCCTCGTGTCGGACGAGACGCTGGCCGCGGTGGAAGCAAAGTACGCCGCAGTCGAGAAGGAGCTTGACCGCCTGGAGCACGCATACCTTGCGCCCTCGGAAGAGCTGGACGCCATGCTCCTGAGCCGCGGCACGGCCGAAATCCGAAACGGCTGCTCCCTCGCAGATTTGCTTCGCCGGCCGCAGCTGAGCTATGCCGATCTGGAACCCTTTGACCCGGAGCGCCCGGCACTGGCGAGGGCGGTCGTCGCACAGGTGGAGATCCGGATGAAGTATGACGGATATATCCGGCGGCAGCTGAAACAGGTGGAAG
>CAMKEK010000045.1:0-8940 GCA_946411545.1 uncultured Clostridia bacterium | reverse complement strand
AAGGAAGTCAAGGCTCCCGCGAAGAAGCCCGCCGCAAAGAAGCCGGCAGAGAAAAAGACTGCGGAGAAGAAGCCTGCAGAGAAGAAGCCCGCCGCAAAGAAGCCGGCTGCAAAGAAAGCTGCAGAAGTTATCATCCAGTCCGAGCTCGGCGGCGAGATCACCGCGGATGCAATTCTCGCGAAGGTTGGCGCGGTTGACAAGATCTATGTCAGAGTCGATCAGAATAAGGCGTACTGGGTACGCGGAGAAGAGACCGGCAGCGTCGATCTCTGGTAATCGAATTTTTAAGCCCGGCCGGAGTGCCGGGCTTTTCTTTTTTGCCTGTCTTCGTTAACCGGGTTCCGGCAGAGTGAATTCCGAGCGCCGGAACAGGCGGCGTTATTCCGGAATTCACAAACATGTCATTGAAATAACAGCAGGATTCGATATAATGTGTTAAACATTATGAGCTGAGGCGTGAACTTGTTTTGAAGAGCATTTTTATTAAAAACTTTGCCACCACCGCGCTGCTGCTCGCGTTCAGTTTTCTGTTGCTTGCGGTGAGCTTTATCGGGATCGGCAGAACCTATCTGATCGAGGATTACCGGCGCGGTATGATGTCCGCCGCGGCAGAGGTCGCGCATACGGCATCGGCCATCGCCAGGGGCAATTCGCTTTCCGACTGGACCATGAGTATGGTAATCAGTTCAATCTCCGGTTCGACGGGAAACCACATCTTCATCACGGATGAAAACGGCATGATTATCACATGCTCCGACAAGCGTCCGCACTGTGAACATATCGGTAAGCAGATTCCCGACGAAGTGATCCAGCAGATGGAGCTGGGCAGCTTTGACCGGCTGACGACACTGGACGGGATTTATCCGGAAAAGCGCTATGTGGTCGGAAAACCCATTTCCGCGGAGACCAACGGAACACTGCTGGGATACTGCTTTATCAGCTCACAGATCTCCAATATGCTGGGCGCGTGGACGACCTATCTGAGCTGGGCGATTGTGGCGTTCTCCGTCGTCTCCCTGCTTGCGATGCTGATGGTGATGGTATACAGCAAGCGCATGGCGAGGCCGCTGGATGAAATTGCCTCCGCCTCCCGGAAATTTGCCAGGGGTGATTTCTCCGTTCGTGTGAAGCAGACCGTGGATACCACGGATGAGATGGGGGCGCTGATCGACTCATTCAACAAAATGGCGGATTCTCTGGAGCAGGCGGAAAAGCGCAGAAGTGAATTTATCGCGAATATTTCGCACGAGCTCCGAACGCCGATGACGACCATTGCCGGCTTTGCCGACGGCATTCTGGACGGGACGATCCCGCCGGAACAGGAACGCAAGTACCTGATCTCCATTCGGGATGAGACGAGGCGCCTGTCGAGGCTGGTACGCGACATGCTTGATGTCTCCAGGGCAAAGGCGAAAGCGGCGGATGCCTCCCGGCGGACCGTGTTTGACCTGACGGAGCTGATTCTTCAGACGATGCTGAGCTTTGAAAGCAGGGCAACCAAGAAGAACCTGGATGTGGATCCGCAGCTGCCGGACAGCCATCTGATGGTCATTGCCGACAAAGACGCGATCACCCAGGTGATTTACAATCTGCTGGACAACGCGATCAAGTTCGCCGACCCGGGGAGCTGCCTGATTGTGCGGCTCTACAAGGATATGGGCAAGGCCTATGTCTCCATTAAGGACTACGGCGAGACGATTCCCGCCGATGACCTGCCCTACATCTTTGACCGTTTCCACAAGTCCGACCGTTCCCGCAGTCTGGACAAGGAAGGCGTCGGCCTGGGGCTTTATCTGGTAAAAACCATCATCAACGCGCATGACGAGGACATCGCCGTGCGAAGCGAAGACGGAATGACGGAGTTCGTGTTCACACTTACGCTGGCAGAGAATACAAAGCAGGGAAGAGAAAAAACATGAATCAAAGCTGGTACAACACACAGAGCTGGTATGCTCCGCTTGTCTCTGACGAACAGGGGACGGAACTGCCCCTGGAGCGCATCGAAGAGCTTCCGGAGGCGGCGGAGAGGAAACACCGGAAAAAGAGATCCGGAGGCCTGACGCCGGGACGGATTGCCGGTCTTGTGATGATTCTCATTGCGGTAATCGTAGGGTCATCGCTGGCATTTCGACAGATCGACGATGACGGAGCGATTCCGGCCGCGCCTTTTTCCGATCCCTCCGATGAAGACACGGAAATGCCGGATAGCCCGGCAGACTTCTTTGACCGGTTCTATGAAGACGTGGAGAGCAGCGAGGCCGAGGTGAATATCCCGAGACTGGAAGACCGGCCCACGGCGACCTTCGCCATGCAGGAGGCGCCGGATGAGGAGCTGAGCCTACAGGAACTGTACGAAAAATGCGCCCCTTCCATCGTCTCGATCTCCGCATATAAAGGAAAGAATATCGGCTTCTTCTGGGGATCCGGCGTCGTGATCCGGGAGGACGGACTGATTCTGACCAATACCCATGTGCTGGAAGACTGCGACCGTGCCGTGGTGACGCTGGACGACGGAAGCGAATATGAAGCGAAGCTGATCGGCGCGGACAGCATCAGTGATATTGCGCTGCTGAAAATTGACGCAGAAGGGCTGACGGCAGCCGAGATGGGCGAGAGCACGACACTTCGGGTGGGTGACCGGGTCGCGGCCATCGGAAATCCTCTGGGAGAAGACTTCCGCAACACGCTGACCGACGGGATCATCTCCGCCATCGAGCGCGGAATGACCTATAACGGGCGCAGCATGACCCTGCTTCAGACAAACACCGCCATCAATGAAGGAAACTCCGGCGGGGCGCTGTTTAACCTCAGCGGACAGGTTGTCGGCATTACCAATATGAAGATGATGTCCAGTTACTCCAGCATCGAGGGAATCGGCTTTGCAATTCCGTCTTCCACCGTTTGCAAGGTTGCAAACGCCCTGCTGAAAGACGGGGAAGTAAAGGGGCGCCCTGCCATTGGAATTACGGTGGGTGAGATTCCGCAGACCGCGATGGAGCATTACGAGCTTCCCGAGGGCCTTTATGTCTCCGCGGTCAGCGACGGCTCGGATGCGAAGGAAAAGGGCATCGTACCCGGCGATATTATCACCGCGGTAAACGGCACGGCGGTCAAAACAACCGAAGAGATCAGCCGGATCAAGGATACGCTGGAAGTCGGGGACGGCATGACGCTGACCATCTGGCGCGACGGAGAGAGCCTGGACATCACAATTGTCCTGGTCGACACCAACGACGTATATTCCTGATGAACGTTGCCGTCATTCGAAGCAGGCGCAAGACTATGGGGCTCCAGGTAAAAGAGAGCGGCGAGATTGTCGTCCGTGTGCCGATGTACGTACGGGAAAGGGAAATCCGGCGTTTCGTCGAAGAACATCTTAGCTGGATTGAGAAGCAGCAGAGAAAACTCGCCCTCGCCGCGGAACAGAAAAAACAGATCCGGCCGCTGACCGAGGAGGAACTATCCCGGATGGTCTCCCTGGCCAGAGAGGATCTGACGGGGCGCGCGGCGTATTTTGCACCCCGGATCGGGGTGAGCTACGGCCGGATCAGCATCCGGCATCAGAAAACCAAGTGGGGAAGCTGCTCGTCAAAGGGCAACCTGAACTTCAACTGCCTGCTGATGCTGGCGCCGGAAGAGGTGCGCGACTACGTCGTGGTGCACGAGCTCTGCCACCGGAAGCAGATGAACCATTCCGAAGCATTCTGGGCGGAAGTGGAGCGTGCGCTACCGGACTATCGAGACGCGAGAAAGTGGCTGAAAACGCACGGCAGGGAACTGATGCAGTACAATCCGACAGACTGAAGTCCATTCCGCGGCACTTGCAAAAAAAACCGGTTCATGGTAGAATATTCTAACCTGAAACCATAATTCTTGTGAAGAGGGTGTGTACATGAACTTGAGAAATTTCCGGAATGAAGCAAGGGACGACTACCTGGAAGCGATCCTGATGATTACCCAGGAGCGGGGACACTGCCGGTCTATTAACATCGCAGAGACCCTGGATGTGACCAAGCCGTCGGTCAGTGTCGCGGTCGGAAAGCTGATTGAAGCCGGACTCATCACAATGGACTCTGACAAGATGATTCATTTTACCGAGGAAGGCCGTGCACTTGCGGAGCTCACATTGGAGAAGCACAACTACCTGAAGCAGATGCTGATGAACGCGGGGATCGATGATGAAACCGCGGAACGCGAAGCTTGTGCGATGGAGCACGGGATCAGCGAGGAGAGCTTCCGAAAGCTTGCCGCCCGATATCCGCTTAGCCTCTCATAAGTCTATCAGTTAAAAAAGCGAAGCAGTCCAATTTCGGACTGCTTCGCTTTTTGCGGGGCAGAGAAGGATCAGCGTCTCATGGAAGAAAGCAGGCTGAGAAGCTGGGTGCCGTTGAATTCGTTTTCCTGGCTGGCCTGGGGTGCGGAAGAACCGAACAGAGAGCCGAACAGGCCGCCGAGGCCCGCATTGTTTCCACCCAGAAGCCCGGAAAGCAGGCCGCCGCCGGAAGGCTGATTCTGTGCCTGCTGGGCCTGCTGGGTGCCGACAAACATGCCCATGAGATCGGAGAGATCAAGGCCGTCGCTCAGATCCACTTTGGGAGCGGAAGAAACCGAATTGGTCGCGGCGGAAAGTCCGCTCATCAGAGCCGGGGCGATTCCGGCCAGGGCGGAACTGACATCGCGCTGGCTCATACCGGACTCCAGGGCAAGCTGATTGGTGACGTCTTCGGACTCGCTGCCGAAGATGTGGTTGATGATCTTGCCGCCGTCTTCGGTATCGGCTTCGTCAATCTGGTCAGAGAGGGCCTTCTGATTGGTGTGCTGTGAAAGGGCACCGAGCAGAGAGAGCGCACCGGACTCATTGGAAGCGTTCTTGGTCAGAAACTTGAGCAGCAGGGGAATCGCCAGGGGAATGAGCTTCTTGAGAGAGGATGCGTTGAGACCGGTCTTTTTCGCCAGAGCGGAAATACTGGAATCCGTCAGAAGGGACTTGAGCAGGAGACTGAGAAGATTCATAAGATACCTCCATATAATAATTGCTTGAATTGCAAAGATATTATACAGCACTGGGGCATATTTTTCCACTGTTTTCTTCGCCGAGATAGAAGCGTGCAAAATCTGCCCCTTTATGCGGTGCCGCCAAAGGGCGAGCAATCCGGTTGCAGTTCGGAAGAGAATCTGCTATAATACCGACAGAATGAAACAATCGGAAAAGATTACAGAGCAGGCGGGAGAACAAATGGCAGAGATACTGGATTATTTTGACCGGATCAACATTGATGTGGCGAAGAGAAAATACTATAACGTCAACAAGGTCAACACCGTTCTGGAAGAGCTTCGCGGGCTGGCGGAGGAACTCGTGGAAGAGAACGAGAGGCAGCGGCAAGAGCTGGTTCAGCTGCGCGCGGAACTGGAACAGAAAGCAGCGGACGGGGACCAGTCCAGAGAGCTTCTCGGCACCATGCAGCAGCTTTACCGGGATACCCTGACAAAAGCCCACAGCAGGGCGGACGGAATTGTTCAGGAAGCCGAAGCACACAGGGACAGGGTAATGCACGAAGCCGAAGCGGAGCGGGCGTATGCAGAGCAGCAGGTCAGAGAGTGCTTCCGCGTCCTGCAGAGCCGGGAGGAAGAGAACCTCCGGTTCCTTCGCGGCTATCTGGAACAGTTCTCAGGCAGAATGCAGTCTGCAGACCCCACGGAGGAAGCGGCACGTCCGGAAGAGCCGGCCGTGGAGAAAGCGTTGCCTGATGTGTCGGCACAGCTCTATGAAAAGCCGTATCGTATGCCCGTCGAGGCGGAAGATGAAGAGGAAGAACTGCCGCCCGCCGGATTCGCGCAGCTGAAGGATCTGGAACTGCAGATCCAGAGACTGGCAAATGAAATCAGCGCGCTGGAGTCCGGCCGCTGAGCGGTTTTAAAGAACCCTTCCTGTCCGGAAGCTTCCCGGCCGGGCAAACGGAAGGAAAGCTGAAAAAAACACCTGCCTCAACCCGAGGCAGGTGTTTTGACTTTATGGTTCTCTGTCCTATATCAGGCGCCGGTAATGACGTTCATTCCGGCCGCAAGCCAGCGACCGTTGGTGCTGACAAAAGCGAGCTCGTAGGCATTCTCCAGCTTGTAGCTGTACTGTTCATACCAGTTTTTCGCCGTCATGTCCGCGCTGTAAATAACGGTACAGACAAAGCAGTACGGACTTACCATGTGAAAGTTTTCATAGCGCAGATCGTTGTATTCCGTCTGGGTACCGGAGGCCCAGTACATCGCCTCCTGGGAACGGAAGACATACTCGTACAGGTCGCTCTGGGGCAGGATGCGGTTGAGCAGATTGGAATAGCGCGTGTACTCAAAGGCATGCGCGGAGTAGTCCATATACGCATTGAAGAAGCTCTCGGCAACGGAGCGCATTTGCGCTTCCGTCTCCGGCTCGCCGCGATGGAAGAAGGTCAGGGTTTCACCGGTGGCGACGGGGGTCACTTCCGAGCCGTCCGCGTCGATGGCGGTCACCGTCGGCGTGAGGTAGAGCCCTTCAATCCGATAGGTGTTTGTCATGCAGTTTGCATCGCCGGTATAGAGCTCCAGCCCCTGAAAGACGCCGAGGGTGGAGGTGAAGGCCTCGTCCGGTGAGACCTGGACGCCGTTAATAAAGAGCGGCAGGTCTTCCGGAGCGGTGATCGAAAGATCCTGTTTTCCTTCAAAGGTGTGATAGACCACCAGACCGTCTTGTACTTCACCGTCCGGAGCGACAGAGTTTCCGCGGGCATCCGTAAGCGTGATCTCTCCGTAGAGAGGTGCGACCTCATAAGTGAGAAACTGCGGAGGATTCTCCATCTCGGCCTCGTAGCGGACCAGGTCATCGATCTCTTTCGGCTCACCGGCCAGGTGATCAGCGGTGAGAGGGACGCCGTTGAGGGCAAGTTCCGTTCCGGATACAGTCTCCACCCGGGCAGTGACCGAAGGGAGAAGATCCGTGATCCTGGCGGCCTGTACGCCGGAGACCGACCAGTAGTTCCGGCCGAAGCCGGGAGAGTCGCCGTCCGGTTCCAAAAATACTTCGCAGATCAGATTCGGCCCGGACCGCACATCGTATACAAGATGCTCCGCTTCGCTTTTCTCTGAGTTTGCACGGTAGGTGAGGGCACGGCTGAGATCGATGGCTTCCACATAGGAGTTATACAGCTCAAGGGGATCTTCAAACTCCGTCAGCTGAAAGGGGATGTTCTCCTTTGCCATGTCGATGATCTTATCCAGCTCGGTGTTTTGAATGAAGTCGTCCATCACCGGATCGGGTCTTGTGACCTCGTAAACGCCCAGATACTGATAGAGCAGGTAACAGCCCGCCCCGCCGAGCAGCAGCAGGACCAGCGCCCAAACGATCAGAAAACGTCCCCAGGCAGGGTTCTTCGAACCGTTGTGCTCAGCCATAGGTCACACCTTCTTTCAGGACGATAAAGCCGGTGGGAATCCGTCTGGGACCGGTGACAGAGGCGCAGTGATTGACGATCTCACCGTCATAAACCATGACCGACGAGGAGCCGCCGTCCAGATTGCCCGCGTTTACGGCGCCGTATTCCAGCATGATGTTGACCACATCTTCCATTGTCGCGCCGAGCGTGTTGATGCTGCGGCCGTCCAGAACCAGCAGAAGCAGCGCTCCGTCGTCCCGTTGGCCCAATGCCGTACGGGGATTGACCCCGCCGCCGAGATTCTGGTGCTGGATTTCTCCGTTGATGATGAGGGAAGAGGCAAGACCGTCATGCGTGACAAAGCTGACCGCCCACTGAATTCCGTTTTCCACCGCTTCCCGTCCGTTCATTGAGCCGACATGGAGAATGCCGTCCCGGTCCAGACCGACCAGATGGTATGGGGTGAGGTCGTTGCCGAAGATGACTTTGCCGTTGACGATGACAATTCCTTGGGGAATTCCGCCGCTGCCGGTGCCATTTTCATCGTTGAAGCCGCCGGCGTTGATGCCGGCAAGACCGTCATATTTTGCCACCATGTCGGTCAGCTGAAGTCCCGGCTGCTTGACAAACTCGTCCGATGTCCCGAGAATGACCTGCTTCGGATCCGAGACGATCAGAAGCTTGCCTTTGCAGGTGCCTTCGGCGATGTCGATGAGCTTGACGGATTCTGTTTGATCGGAACCGGATTCCCGTTTTTCAGCCGCCTTCTCAATATGAATGAGAGAGGTGTTGACGCTTTCGGTTTCAAGATCTTCGGTGCTGACGCTTTTATATTCGTTCAGCTCTTCCTCTGTAAGAAAAATATTGCTGATCCAGCGGATGGCGCTGGTTTCCCGGACGGAGCGGGTAAACATGCCGGTGACCGTTGGGGAGGGGCCGCGTTCCAGGACCCAGATAACTCCCAGCAGAGAGATCAGAAGACAGAGCAGCGTAATGCCGAGGACGGCAAAAAAGCGCCCGATGGGATGCTTTTTCTGATTCATTCGGCGTTCTCCTCTTCACTGTCCTGAAAAACACGGCGGATCCGCTCCGCATAGAGCCGGACCTCAACCGGGGCATCCTCCTCCGGGAGCATCAGAACAAAATGACTTCCGCGATGGGGCAGTCCTGTCAGGATGTCATGAAGGGCATCCAGATTTTCGCCGTACCAGGGCTCCCAGGCCATTTTTGACCGAAGCTCCTCATAGAGAGCGGGAATATCCGCCGAATGACGGAAATCCAGAAAAACCACATCGGTCAGCGCTTCAAAGAGCCCGTAACAGGCGCGCTCCATCTCCTCGAGACATCCGGAAAAATCACGCGTGTACCAGGGGTCCGCGATGTCCTGATCCCCGAGTCCGGCATATTCGTTCAGATTATGCAGTTTTCCGTCCGGATCGCCGTGGAACAGCCTGCTGAGGTCCCAGCGGTTCTCTTCGTCCATGCCGATGATAAGGTCATAGGCGTCATAATCACTGCGCCGCACACGCCTTGCCCG
>CAMKEK010000044.1:0-8989 GCA_946411545.1 uncultured Clostridia bacterium | reverse complement strand
CATCTTCATCCGGAATAAAATCACCCAGATGAGAGTCCTCCTCTTCACCGATCGGAGTCTCAAGAGATACCGGCTCTTGCGCGATTTTCAGAATATCACGCACCTTTTCCACCGGCATATCCATTTCTGCGGCGATCTCTTCGGCACTGGGATCGTGACCGAGCTCCTGAAGCAGCTGTCTGGAAACACGGATGGTCTTGTTGATGGTTTCAACCATATGGACCGGGATACGGATGGTTCTCGCCTGGTCGGCGATGGCTCTCGTGATGGCCTGACGGATCCACCAGGTGGCATAGGTGGAAAACTTGTAGCCCTTGGTGTAGTCGAACTTCTCCACAGCCTTGATCAGACCGAGATTTCCCTCCTGAATCAGATCCAGGAACAGCATGCCGCGCCCGACATAGCGCTTGGCAATGGAAACAACGAGACGGAGGTTGGCTTCCGTCATGCGGCGTTTTGCCTCTTCATCGCCTTCGGACATGCGCTTGGCGAGGTCCAGTTCTTCTTCCGGTGTCAGGAGGGGAACCTTGCCGATCTCTTTGAGATACATGCGCACCGGATCGTCGGTGGCAAAGCTGTCCATCAGCGCATCGGTATCCGTTACCTCTTCGGTGGGAACCTCTTCGACCTCGCTGAGATCATCCAGTTCCGGAAGCAGATCATCATCCAGAACGGGCATCAGGTCGCCGCTGGCATAGTCGATGTCGATGCTGGCCTGTTCCAACTGCTCATAGAACTTGTCAATGGTGTCAGCGTCCAGGTTCAGTTCGTTGAGCAAATCCAGGTCCTTGGTGGTGAGCTTCCCGGATTTCTTTCCTTTGTCAAAAAGCTCCTGCAGCCGTACCTCGGGCGGCCTGGTATCCACAGGGCCCTCTTTCTTGCGCGGAGACTTTTTGCGGCTTTTAATGAGCTCTGTCTCCTGTTGACCGGCGATGTCGGCGCCGGCTGCTTCCTCGATCAGCTTGTCGGCCATGCTTTCGAGGTCTTCTTCGGTCAGTTGCAGTTCGTCATTCATGGATGGTACCCCTTTCGTTCTCTGAGCCGGTCCCGCAGGGCATTGAGATCTGTTTCTCTGCCTCCGGCTTCCAGCTCGTGCTGTTCGCGTATTCTGTCGATGTAATCCTGCAGGGCCCGCCGGCCGTTGGACAGGACTTCCGGTTTCTGAAGGATGTTGACCAGGAGATTCATTTCCTCCTGGCTGAGCGAGCCGGAAAGAGAAGAGACGCTTACGGTGCCTCCTTCTTCGATCTTCTGGCGCAGGATGGTATAAATCCGGCCCAATGCTTCCGACGAAAACATCGCCGCTTCCGGCAGACCGCTCTCCCGCACCAGCGACGGCTCCAGGTAGAGCAGGCGGATCACGCCCTCTTCCGCGGCAGCCGATACCGGATTCCGGTAACGCAGCTGCTTATCTGCAGGCTGTGCTATACGTTCCGGGCGGTTCAGTTCCTGCTCTTCGCTCCGGGCGGCTTTTCGCAGAAGCTGCTTTCTTCGCCGCTCTACTTCCCGAATGACGGCATTCTGCCCGACTCCGGCCTGCTCTGCGACACGGATGGCGTAGACCTCACGCTCTACCGCGCCCGGGAGGGTCGCCAGGAGAGCGGTTGCCTCTTTCAGGAAGGCAACCTTCTGATCATCCTGGCTCAGATCATACTTAGCCGTCACGGTGCCGAGACGGTAATCGACCTGATCTTCGGAGCCCTCCAGCAGATTGCGGAATGCGTCCGCACCCCGGGTCTTGATGTATTCATCCGGATCCTTCGCTCCGGTCATGCGCAGCACCCGGACCTTCAGGTCCAGCCGTTCCAGAATCCCGATCGCGCGCTGAGAGGCTTTGATCCCTGCTCCGTCATTGTCATAGGCAATGATCACCTCATTGGTGTAGCGGCTGATAAGCCTTGCCTGTTCCGGCGTCAGGGAGGTCCCCAGCGATGCGACCGCCGAGTCAAAACCGGCCTGGTGCAGCGCCACAATATCGATGTTTCCTTCTGAGAGAATGATATAACCGGCTTTTGACTTCTTCGCAAGATTCAATGCGAAGAGATTCCGGCCCTTGTTGAACACAAGCGTGTCCTTGCTGTTGAGATACTTGGCACCGGCGTCCCCCAGCGCCCGCCCGGAAAAGCCGATCACGTTCCCGCGCACGTCGATGATGGGGAACATGAGCCGGTTCCGAAAGGTGCTGTAGAAGCCGTGATCGCCTCTGCGGATCAGATCCGCATCGCTCAGCTCCCAATCACTGTACCCCTTCTGCCGCATGGCGGTGAGAAACGCCCCGCTGTGCTCCGGAGCGAAGCCGAGACCGAAGCGTTTGGCAACAGACGGAGAAATCTTTCGTCCGGCCATATAGTCGGTGCAGCGTTTGCCCTCCGGGGTGACGAGCTGCTCGTAAAACCACCTTGCAGCATCCCGATTGGCAGCGAGCAGACGCGAACGCTTTTTCGCATCCCGGTCAAAGGAATCCTCCGGCATCTGCATTCCGGCGCGCTTGGCCAGAAAGGCAACCGCATCCGGATAGGAGAGGTTTTCGATCTCCATGATGAAGTTGATAACGCCGCCGCCTTTGCCGCAGCCGAAGCAGTGGTAGAACTGACCGGAGGGATTCACCGCAAAAGACGGAGTACGTTCATTATGGAACGGACAGAGTCCGAAGTAATTTGCCCCGCTGCGCTTCCCAAGCGCGACATAGCTGCCTACCACATCGACAATGTCGCTGCGTTCTGTCAGCTCCTGAATAAAGTTTTCCGGAAATGGCATAATGTCCTCACATATTCTCCAAGAAAACAAAAATGATAAATGACGAATCGTCAGGCGGATGGATTATTTTACGCTCCAGGCAAAGGGGATGAAGAGCTCACCGTATTTTTCCATCGCATATCCGTCGGTCATGCCGCTGATATAGTCACAGGCAGCCCGCTCGGGGCCCTCCCGTTCCAGAACGCCGCCGAAGTCCGCGGGCAGCTTCTCGGGATGTGCGACATAGACATCGTACAGCGAAGCGAGAATTCCGTCGACCTTGCCCTCTTCGGCTTTGGCCACCGGATTGACATAGATATCCGAGTACATGAAGCCGTGAAAATAGTTAAACAGATCCTGCATCTTTTCGCTCATCTGCAGCTCACCGTCGCGGCTGTTCAAAATCAGGTCCGTGATAAAACTGTTGATCCGTTCGGAGTTGCGCGTCCCGCAGCCCAGGCGGATTTTTTCCGGTACTTCCTCCTCTGTCAGAAGGCCGGCCCGGATCGAGTCATCCAGATCGTGATTGATATAGGCGATCCGGTCGCAGAGCCGGACACAGGTGGCTTCCCGCGTGTCGTCCGGTGCTCCGTGGGTGTGATTGAGAATCCCCATCCGGGTTTCATAACAGAGATTCAGCCCCTGCCCGCCGCGCTCCAGCAGATCCACGACCCGCAGACTCTGCTCATAATGGCGGAATCCGCCGGGGTGAATCCGGTTCAGCGCCCGCTCTCCCGCGTGACCGAAGGGGGTGTGCCCGAGGTCATGACCGAGCGCAATGGCTTCGGTGAGATCTTCATTCAGCTTCAGAGCGCGGCTTACGGTGCGGGCCAGACGACTGACTTCCAGGGTGTGGGTCAGGCGCGTGCGATAGTGATCTCCCTCGGGCTGGAGAAAGACCTGGGTCTTGTGCTTCAGCCGGCGGAATGACTTGCAGTGGGTGATTCGGTCTACATCGCGCTGAAAACAGGTGCGGATTTCACACTCCGGCTCCTCATGGATGCGGCCCCGGGATTCCGCCGCCCGCACCCCGTGAGGGCCCACGAGCAGCAGCTCGAGCTGTTCACGTTCTTCTCTGGGGATCATGCCTGTCCTCCTGCCTGCTGTGTCTTTCGCATTGACGGCTGAATCTTTCCGCCGCTGAGTTCCGAAATCTGCCCGGCCAGCGCCGAAGCGGCCTGTTCTTCCGCAAGAACCGTCATGTTTACATCCGTATCGTAGCGGACATCCGTTAAAACGGCGCCCGCGGCCGCAATCACACTCTTCAGCTTCTCGCTCAGACGGTACGGGCAGGAGAAGCTGAGTTCTATAAAGCTCCCAACCCAAAGGGTTCCGACTTCTGTCAGGGCCTGTTTTGCTGTACCGGAATAGGCACGGGAAAGACCGCCGGTACCCAGCAGGACACCGCCGAAATATCTTGTCACCACACAGCAGAAGTTGAAGACCTCTTCCCGCCGAAAGACTTCCAGCATCGGCATTCCGGCACTGCCCTGCGGCTCTCCGTCGTCAGAGAAGCGCTCCGGCCCCTCATATAGGCGGTAGCACCAGCAGTTATGCCGGGCATCGTGATACTGCTTTTTCATGCGGGAGACAAATTCTTTTGCCTCCTCTTCCGACTCCACGGGAACCAGGTGCCCGAGAAAACGGGAACGCTTTTCGGTAAGTTCTGATTCACCGGGGCCGGCAGGTATGCGAAATCCTTCAGACATTGTTCAGCTCCTCATCCCGCTTTTCGGCCTATTCCCATTCCTCACGGGGTTCTGTCCAACCGGGGATGAACTGACGATATCTGCCGCAGAGCTCCGAGCTCAGGTTGGCCCTGACCCGGATTCCCAGGTCTTCGTACTCGGTGGACAGAATCTGGGCCTCACGGCGAAGAACATCCAGCACGCCGGCATCGGCGTAGGGGAGAAGGAGCTCCGTCTCATGAACCCCGTCGCGGAGCATCGCACTCAGCCGCTCTGTGAGAACATCGGCACCTTCGCCGGTTTTAGCGGAGATGCAGACCACATCCTCGCCGTGGGGAAGGATCCCGACATAAAGATCACACTTGTTGAATACACGCAGACAGGGAGTCTGTTCCGCTCCCAGCTGCCGTACGAGGCTGTCCACAACCTCGGCCTGTTCTTCCCATTCGGGATTGGAAAGATCAATCACATGGAGAAGAACATCCGCATACTTGAGCTCCTCCAGGGTTGCCTTGAATGCCTCCACCAGATGGGTGGGCAGCTTGCGGATAAAGCCGACCGTATCGGAAAGAAGAATCTCCTGCCCGGGGGCAAGGGGAAAGCGCCGTGTGGTCGGGTCGAGGGTATCGAAAAGCCGGTCGTTGGCCGGGATCGAAGACTCGGTCAATGTGTTCAGCAGCGTAGACTTGCCCGCGTTGGTGTAACCGATGAGCGCCACCAGAGGAAGGCGGTTTTTGAGGCGCAGGCTGCGCTGGGTGCTCCGCTGCTTGCGTACCTCGGAGAGGGAAGTCTGCAGAGCCTGGATTTTCCTGCGGATATGGCGCCGGTCGGTCTCCAGCTGGGTTTCACCGGGACCGCGCGTCCCGATGGGCGAGCTTCCTCCCGAGGCGGTCTGACGCACCAGATGGGTCCACATGCCGGTCAGGCGCGGAAGAAGATACTGGTACTGAGCCAGTTCGACCTGAAGCTTTCCTTCCCGCGTTCTGGCTCGCTGTGCAAAAATATCCAGGATGAGACCGGAGCGGTCCAGAACCTTAATGCCGAGATCCTCGGACAGAACCCGCATCTGGGAAGGGGAGAGCTCATTATCGAAGACGGCGAGATCGCAGTCATGCAGCGCGATCAGCTCTTTCATCTCCGCTACTTTGCCGTCACCGATAAAGCTGCGGGGATCCGGAGAGGGGCGATTCTGGATCAGCGTGACAATCACCTCACCGCCCGCGGTTTCCACAAGTGCGGCCAGCTCCTCCATGGAACTGTCTGAGGAACGCTCGGCCCGGTCCATGCTCAGCGCATTCAATCCGGCCAGGATTGCACGTTCTTTTCTGGTTTCTGTGCTTTCTACGGAAATCAGGCCTGCCTTTCAAATGAACACAATAAATCCATCATATATCATAAAACTATTTAATCAACTATATATACACCAAAAACAACAAATTGTCAAACTGAAATTAAGATAAGGTCCGAGAACAGAAGAATGTCACAATAAATAAAAAAGCGGCTCCGAAGAGCCGCAGTGTCAATCCGAAGAATGTTATTTCAGGCGATGTCTTCAACGACCTTGCCCGGAGGGGAGAGGAGCATCTCAGGATGCTCGAACATATAGCGATAGGCGAGCAGCATCTGGGCCCAGTAATGGCCGTCCACAATGCCCTCATCTAGAACAAACTTGCAGTCGACATACTTTTTGTCGACCATCTCCCCGCGACGGTTGAGCTCGTATGAATGCCGCTTGGCGCCGAACGCGATAAAAGCAGGCAGGGTGCCGAAGTTGTAGATGTGGTGGTAAATCGGGCCGATGCGAAGAGAACCGAGATCCGTGATGATCATGGAGCCGTGGAAGGGGCTGACATTCAGAAGCGACTGGGGAATCCAGCCGAAATAATCCATCACGCGAAGAACCGTGAGTGCAAAGCGGATCAGAAACCGGGGCAGACGGGCAACCATATCCGCAAAGTCTTCAGTACCGTTGTTTTCTTCGCTGGACTTGATCTCGTCGATTTTTTCGTTCATCTTGCGATAGACATCCAGAATGGTATCGGTCGGCTCAAAAACGACTTTGATGGTGGTCTCGGTAGCGTCAATGCTGAGGGCGCGCTTGACGGTCATGACGACTTCAATGTTGTTGCGGGCATAGATTCTACGGCCGACAACAAAGCGGTTGATGCCCGGCATTCTGGAAATCCCGCGGATATAAGCGGCAATCAAAAAGTGCAGGATCCCGATGCCCTTGTACCCTTCTACACGCAGTTTGCGGAGCATGCGGTCAAGCTGGGTAACCTCAAAAGCTTCCTCATAGTGAATATAGCGATCGTTGCGCTGCGGCATGATAAAGGGGATAAACTTTGCAAAACCGGGTAAAGAGCGAAGCAGGCGTCCTTCTTTCCTGTCGCCCATGCGACGGCGTGCTGTAGCCATAACATCTCCTCCTGAAAACAGTTAAGAACATAAAGCAGCTGAATTATACCATAAGAGGCAGGAAACACAAGCTATTTTTTGTGCCTGAGGCGGCGGATATCGGTGCCGTAGAAAGGAAGCTCCAGAAACTCTCCCTGAATGCGAGAGCAGATCTGCGGGGTATAGCGTCTGGAGAGCTCCTCGTCGGAACAGTTGGTGCTGATCATGGTTCTGCGATTCTCGTTCAGACGGGTGTTAATCAGCGTATAGAGCGCGCTGAGGGACATCGGTGTGACCATCTCGGTTCCCAGATCATCAAGGATCATCAGATCGCAGGAGAGCATGCGCTTTACTCTGACCGAAGCGGCTTCAGCCTCCTCCGGGGTTCGGGAGAATTTCTGCCGTTCAAAGGCCTCCAGCGCGACGGAGGCGGAATCGTAGCATACCGAATAGCCCTTTTCTGCAACGACACGGGCAATACAGGCGGAAAGGTAGGTCTTTCCGAGTCCGGTGCCGCCGCGGAGAAGAAGATTGGAGGAAACATCCGGAAAGCGATCCGCAAATTTCCTGCAGCCGGCCAATACGACGGCCATTGCTTCCCTGGGGATGCAGCCCGTTTCGGGATCCGGGGTGTCAGGGTAGTAAGTCAGGTCAAAATTGTCAAAAGACTCCTGGCCGCTCTTCAGCAGGCCGGAAAGCTCCCTGGTCATCTCCAGATTGCAGCGCCTGCGAAGACAGTCACAGATCTCTGTGCCCACGTAGCCGGTATCGCGGCAGATCGGGCAGGAATAGATCTCATCCAGCCAGTCGACGGTGTATCCGTTCTGTGTCAGAAGCTCGGCACGGCGCATCTGCAGGTCAAGATTGCGCTCCTGGAGCTCATGGATCCGATCCTGCAGATCCGTGGGCTTTGAAAGCGTCAGCCGCACCAGCTCTGCCATGTGGGAGCGTAAAGTGAGGTCAATCTGCTCCAGCTCCGGAATCTGATGATAGGCCAGGTCAATCCGACGCTGCTGTTCTGAGCGATTTGCTTCCCGGTCCTTTTCCAGTCCGGCGCGGGCAAGCGCCAGAAGCTTTCCATCATACATCATAGCAGTTCTCCTGTTAAATCTGATTCACTTTTTCCCAGAGACTGCCGAGACTCTCGGCCGGCCGCGGTTCGGAACCGGTGGAAGACCGGGGCCGTGTGGGCCGATCCTTTTCCTGAATCTCTGCGAGAGTGTGCAGACCCTTTTCGTTCCAGCTCATCAGAATCTTGTTCATGTAGGCGGGACTGAACTTGCGGGTATTGGTGACGGTCTTGTCATAGGCGAGGGCAATGGCGTCTGGGGAGAAGCCCCAGTTCAGCCACTGCTCCACATATCGGCGTTCCGTATCCGTAAAGTCCCGGTCGACAATCTTCATGGAGGCCTTGATGTCACCTTCCAGGCTGCGCCGCTCTCTGGCGGCTCGGATATAGCGTTCCGCAGAGTCAAAATCCGTAATACCGCGTTCGGCCCAGAGACGGGCTTCCGCTTCAAAGGCACGGGCGGAGGGACGACGGCGTTCCCCGTATTTCCATCGATAGAGTTCGGCGACGAAGTTCATCAGCTCCATCACAACTTCCGGGGGGAGATCCAGGTGATCATAGATCCCGAGAAGCTTGATGAGATCCGGGGTGCTGAGGGGACGGCCCATGATGAGCTGGGCTTCCGAGATCAGCGCGGAGAACGCGCTGTCATTCTCTTTGCGGGCCCGGACATCCTCTGCGGTATAGTCCGGAAGATCAGGACGTTCCGGCAGGGAAGATGCGTCTCCGGCAGGCGCCGGCGAAGCGGTATTATCTGCGGAAACAGGCGTCTGTTCCGTCAGAGGAAGCAGACCGAGCATCTCCAGACGCTCGATTGCCTCACTGAGGCGCTGCTTCGGGAGATAGAGCTCATGCGCAATATGATCACGATCCTCCATGCCGCGGCGGCAGAGATACAGATACAGCAGAGCCGCGTCACCGTCCCGGAGCCCGATAATCAGGTCGGCTGCCCGGGGAGAAATCAGTCTTTTCTCGTCCAAATCGTTCATTTTTCACCAAAATAGGAATAATTCACAAATTGTTATCGTGGAGAACATATTATAGCATTAAAATTATCTTGTCGCAATAGGGAAGAATGTGCTATAATCATTCAGTATGA
>CAMKEK010000043.1:0-9335 GCA_946411545.1 uncultured Clostridia bacterium | reverse complement strand
CAGAGGCCGTCCTGCTGCAGGAAGGGGCAGCGTTCGTCCTCCGTCAGGCGAAAGTGGGCGCCGGATTCGTCACAGACAACGGCCGCGTCCATTTTTTCTCTCCATTCACCGCGCAGGCCCCGGTAGAGCTCCAGGGTGTTCTCGTCGATGTCGATTTCCCAGCCTCTGCAGCAGCTGTGCCGGCAGGCGGACGCCCTGCACCGGAAGCTTTCATAAAAATCCGGCTGCAAATGCCGCAGTTTTCCTTCTTGCATGACCTGTCTCCCATCCGTCCCTGTTTTACCCGCATCTTATTCCCATCCCCCGCCGGTGTCAAGCACGGATTCTTCCTTTTCCCGCGTACTTCAGCTCTGTGCATCCGTCTGTCAAAAAGCCGCATTTTATCCTGTCAGCATCTGCGGCGACTATTGTAAAACCGGATCAGAAATGCTATAATAGATTGGTTAAACTGTTTTGATCATCCGGAGCGGAAGGGGGAAGATTGTTTGGTATTCAGCTCTGCGATTTTCCTCTTCTGTTTTCTGCCCGCGGTCTTTCTGCTGTACCGGCTTCCCTTCGGCCGCCGGTATGAGAATGTTCTCCTGGCCGTCGCCAGCCTTGTCTTCTACGCCTTCGGGAATCTGCACTACGTTCCGCTGTTTCTCTGCTCAATCCTGCTGAATTATCTGACCGGCCTCCTGCTCGGATCTCGCTTTCCGCGCAGCCGGGCGGTGATCACGCTCAACATTCTGCTGAACCTTGGGATTCTCTGCGTTTACAAGTACACCGACTTTCTGATTGCGAACCTCAATTCCGTCGCCGGTCTCTCCCTGAAACCCGTGGGTCTGATTCTCCCCATCGGGATCTCGTTCTTCACCTTCCAGGGACTGAGCTACACCATCGACGTCTACCGCCGTCCCGAGGATTACAGCCGGAGTTTTCTGAAGCTCCTGCTCTATATCTCCTTCTTCCCGCAGCTGATCGCCGGTCCCATCGTCCGCTGGGGCGATATCTCGGCCCAGATCGACGAGCGCAGCTGCACCGCCGCGAAGACCTCCTCCGGGATCCGGCGCTTCATCGTCGGCCTCAGCAAGAAGCTCCTGCTGGCCGACGCCGCCGCGGTCGTGGTCGACGCGGTGTTCGGCTCCGCGGTCGTGGATTCCCGCCTCGCCTGGCTGGGCGGAATCTGCTACACGCTGCAGATTTACTTTGACTTCTCGGGTTACAGCGACATGGCCATCGGCATGGGAAGGATGTTCGGCTTCTCCATCCGGGAGAACTTTCTCTTCCCCTATACGGCGACCTCCATCCGCGACTTCTGGCGCAAGTGGCACATCTCCCTCTCCTCCTGGTTCCGGGAGTATCTGTACTTCCCCCTCGGCGGCAGCCGCTGCGGCCGGGGCCGTGCCGCGCTGAACCGTCTGCTTGTCTTCTTCTGCACCGGTCTGTGGCACGGGGCAAACTGGACCTTCGTGCTCTGGGGCCTGGGCCACGGCCTGCTCTCCAGTCTGGAGGGAAGCGGGATCATTCCCGTTGACCGTCTGCAGAAAAGCCTCCCCGGGAGAGTTCTCTGCCGGGTTTATACCCTGCTGAGCGTCATGCTGCTCTTCACCCTGTTCCGTGCCGACACGGTCGCCCAGGGTTTTGGGATGATTGCGGCGATGTTCCGTTTTCAGGCGCTTCCCGCCGCGGCACCGCTGCTGGCGAGGCTCTCCACGCCCGCGGCTTCCGTGACGCTCTGTGCCGCGCTGGCCCTCGTGCTCAGCTCCGACGGCGGCCGGATCCATGCTTTTCTCACGGAAGAGCGCTCATCGGAGCTGGTCCCGGATCTGTGTTGTCTGCTGCTTCTGGTCCTCGGCGTGATGTCGCTGGCCCAGAGCGGTTTCCACCCCTTTATCTATTTTCAGTTCTGATGCCATGATGAAACGAAGCCTATCTGTTCTGTTTATCGGAATCTTCCTCCTGCTTTGTCTGGTCCCGTCCGTCGGCATGCTGATTGCCGGCCCTTCCCCGCTGCTGGCCAACGAGAGCGCGCCGCGCACCCCGGCCCTTCTGGACCGGGACGGGAAGGTGAATCCGGAAGTTCTCGCCGACACGACGGACTATATCGGCACACGCTTTGCCCTGCGTCCGCTGCTGGTTTCCGCCCGCTCTTTTCTCTATGAAAAGCTGCTGCACACTTCCGCCGAAGAGCAGGTCACCCTCGGCGAAGGCGGCGAACTCTATTACAGTTCCACCCTGGACGACTACTGCGGTGTCGGCCTTTCGGATGCTGAACTGCGTCGGATTGCGGCACACCTTGCCGAGCTCCAGGCCCAGGTGGAGCGGGACGGCGGATCCTTTCTTTTCGCCGTCGCACCGAACAAAAACTCCGTTGTTCCCGACCGGATGCCCTCCCGCTTTCCCGACGGCCGGGAGAAGTCCAACTACGCAAGGCTCCTCCCTCTGCTCAGGGAAGCCGGTGTGAAGCATGTTGACCTCCACGCCCTTCTCTCGGGGCATCCCGAGCTCTACTACCGGACCGATTCCCACTGGACCCCGGAAGGGGCCGCCCTCGCGGCGGACACGCTGCTTGCCGCCCTGAACCGCGAAAGCAGCTTTGCGGCCGGACCGTTCTCCGAAGCCGGCAGGCACATCGGCGATCTCTATCAGATGCTCTACCCTCTGGGGGCGGGGCGGGAAGCCGAACTGGAGTATTCTCCCGGCTTTCGCTATGAGACCGCTTCCGATCCGCGCGGCGGAAACGCCATCACCATCCGCACCACCGCCCCAAACCGTTCCGGCAGTCTCTACTGCCGGCGCGATTCCTTCGGCATCGCCCTCTATCCCTATCTGGCCGAAGCCTTCGGTGCGGCGGAGTTTTCCCGCTCGGCGGATTATTCCGTGGAAGCCTTTTCCGGCCTCGGCGCCGACGCGGTCATTCTGGAGATTGTGGAGCGGAACCTTCCGCTTCTGCTCCCGGACGAGGAGGCAGGCTCATGAGTGAACCCAGTCTTCGCCGTCACCGCGAGCGCCAGGAGCGCGCCGCCCGCGGCCGCAGAGCCGACGCCCCGCCCCGGGTCAGGCTTCCCGCCGGCGCGGCCTCCCGGCAGGCCCAGGGGCGGGAGGCGCCCCCTTCCGCCGGCTCCCGTCTGCGCGCCGCCCTCGGCCGGGTTCCCTGGTGGTCGATCTTTTTCTGGGCTGCTTTTCTTGCGCTGCTGGGACTTCAGGCCGTTCTGGTCTCCCGCGGTCTGCAGCAGAAGCAGGCCCTTGACCAGGAGGTTCTGGAAGCCCAGGCCAGGACGGAGGCCCTGGAACAGCATATCCGGGAAGTGGAGCAAGCCGCTCCCGTTTCCATCGAAGTCCGTTATCTGGTTCCCGGCCGGGACGATATTGTGGAGCATGTCCCCTACGGCGCGCCGGTGATTCTCCATGATCCGGTGGAGCTCGAGGGCTATACCTTCCTCGGCTGGGAGGATGCCGAGGGAACTCTGGAAGAGCGTGATACCTTCCCCGTTTTTGAAGACACCGTCCTGATTGCCCGCTATACCCTGCCCCTGGAGACATCAGAGCACCTCACCTATCTCAGCGCCGACCGAAACGGCGTGGTGGATATCGACGCGAAGGTGACAATCCGGGATTTTGTGAAGATCCTCTACAAGCTTCTGAACATCGATCTCGTGGGCAGCGGCACCTTCCTCGACGTCGGGGAAAAGGACAGCTGCTACAAGGCCGCCGCCACCCTGAAGGACATCGGGATTCTGGAAGGGAACGAACTCTACCCGGACGAGGTGCTCCGCTTCCAGGAGATGCTGGAGCTTCTTGAGCGCTTTTATCCCGCGGTGGAGCACGCGGCCTATGATTTTCCCGGTCTTGACCCGGCGGATGAAGCCTATGGCGTCTACTGCACCGCCGCCGCTTACGGCTGGATTGATCCCGGGGAGACGACCGAACCCTTCGCGCCGGTTACAAGAGGCCTGCTTGCTCATGTGGTCAACCGCGTTCTCGGCCGCGGCGCGAGTCATCCGGCGGAATCCTCGGTCGGCATGATCCTGGACGTCGGGCCGCAGCATCCGTACTACACGGACATTGCCGAGGCGGTCATCCCCCACAGCTATGTGTACCAGGACAACCTGGAAACCTGGACCGGAAGCATCCCCCTGCCCGTTCACGAGCCCGGCCAGTTCTTCGCCGGTGTCCGGCTCCACTGCATTCTGGACGACGGGACGCCTCTGCGCAGCACCACCTACGGCAGGCAGACCTACAACGTAAACGGCGAACTCTCCACCGGAGACGCCGAGCTCGACCGCAGGCTGTGGGACATTCTGGAGGAAAATGTCGATCCTTCCGCCATGACCCAGGAAGAAATGCTCTATGCGCTCTATGACTGGATCTGCCGGAACTTCTCGCCCTACGAAGACACCCTGTATCCCGTCGGGGCTCAGGGCTGGGCCGTGAAGGAAGCCACCCGCATCCTCGACAAGGGAGAGGCCAGCTGCTACGGTTACGCCGCGCTGTTCTACGAGCTGGCCTACATGATCGGCTACGACCCGGTGCTGATCAGCGGAAGCATCTACGGCACCCAGACATACTTTGAAGCCGAAGACGGCACCCGCATCGAAGCCCACGCCGGTTATAAGCCCTACGCCTGGGTGGAGATCAAGTTTGACGGTATCTCCTTCATCTTCGATCCCGCAGGCGAGTCCCAGTTTGAAACCTACCGCATGTATTATAAACGCAACGAGCCCATCCGCTGGCAGCGCGGGTATCGAAGCGATGTATTCTGAATCCAGGAAGTGAACACAAAATGAAAAGAAACCTGTTACTTGCCGCCCTCTGTCTGATCTGTGCTCTGCTGCTTATCGGCTGCGGAAGCACCGCCCCCGATCCCACGCCCGCCCCGGTGGAAACCGCGGCTCCGGCGGAAACCGCCGCCCCGGCCGAGACGGAAGCGCCCAGCGAGACCCCGGCGCCCAGTGCCGAGCTCGAAGCGGACCCGAGTGCCGAACCGGTCGCCACGCTTCCGGACGCGGGCCTGGTCCGTGACACCGAGGATTCGTCTGAATCCGATCAGCTTTTTGAGCTGGCGAAGAGCTTTGTGGACAAGCCGCTGTCCGAGCTTCAGGCGGAGCTCGGCGAGCCGCTTTCCTCCACCTATGTCTCCAGCTGCCTGATTCCCGGCGGCGAAGACGGAGAGCTCCATTATGACGGCTTCACGGTCTACACCGTGAAGAGCGCCGACTCGGAGACCGTGCAGGATGTCCTCGCGGATTGATTCGTCTCACCGTGAGCGGCAGAGCCGCGCGCTGAGAAACCGGAACCTGCCCCGGAAGAAGATCCCGGTCCGTCCCCCGCTCCGTTACGGCGCGGAGGGCGCGGATGGGCGCTCCCCGGCGGCTTCCGCGCCGAAGCGAAGGTTTCCCTGGCTGCTCTGTCTGCTGATTCTCATTCAGGCGGCGCTTCTCGGGGCCTTCGTCTTCCTGGCCCGCATGCCCAAGCCCGAACTGCCGGCCGATCCTGACCGGCGCTCGATGGAAGTGCGCTGGCAGGTCACCGGTCAGGAGGACCGCGTCGAAACCGTCTACTACGGCGAGCCGGTCACCCTGCCGGAGTCCGTGGATGCCGAGGGCTATACCTTCCTCGGCTGGCTGGACGCCGACGGGAGGCTGGAGGAGCACCGTTCGATTCCCGTATACCGGGATATGGTCTTCACCGCGAAGCTTCTCCCCGCCTTTGAGACGGAAAAGCACATCCCCTACCTTCAAACCGATGCCGAAGCCGTCCTGGATGTGGACGGCCCCATCACCATGCGCGAGTTTGTGAACATCCTCTATCTGCTCCTGGACACGGAAGAGACCGGGAGCGGGAGCTTCGTGGATGTCCCGGAGGACGATGCCTGCCATGACGCGGCCGCCTATCTGAAGGACATCGGCGTTCTCTCCGGGACGCGGCTGCATCCCGACGCGAACCTGAGCTGCGGCGAGCTGCTGGAAATCCTCTGCCGCTTTTTCCCGGCTTCCGAGGAGCGGGACTTCACCTTCCAGGATCTGGAACCCGACAGCCCCTACTATCCCTGCTTCTGCACCGCCGCCGCAAACGGCTGGATCCCCAGCGGCACGCTGGTTCGCACCGAGGCCACGGCGGACATCAGCCGCGGGCGCTTTGCCCGGATCATGAACCACGTCCTGCACCGCGATGCCGAACGCCATCTCAGCCAGGAGGACGTCGGGACGATTCTGGACGTGCCGCCCTCCGGGGACTACTACGACGATGTGGTGGAGGCTGTCATCCCCCATGAATACCGCGTCGAGGGCGGAGAAGAGGTCTGGACCTCCAGCGAAGCCCTTCCGGTCCATGAGCCCGGCTTCTTCTTTGCCGGGGTCCGGCTCCATTACATCGACGAGAACGGCGTCCCCGCCGTGAACAGCAATGTCGGCGGTCTGGACTACAACCGCAACGGCGAGGTCACCAGTGGTGACGCCTGGCTGGACCGCGAGCTCTGGGCCATTCTGGAGGAAAACATCGACCCGCAGATCATGGACCGTGAACAGATGCTGCGGATCGTCTACGACTATGTCGTGGACAACTTCACCTACCGCTACGGCAGCATGTATGCCTTCGGCGCGGAGGGCTGGGCGGTGAAGGAAGCCCGGCGCATGCTGGAATACGGCAGCGGCAACTGCTACTGTTTCGCGGCGCTGTTTTACGAGCTTGCCCGCTTTGTGGGCTATGACGCGAAGCTCTACAGCGGCCGCGCCTATGGCGAGCAGTACGAGTATCGCACCTATGACACCGACCTGGTCTACGCCCCCATGGGCTACACCCCCCACGGCTGGGTGGAGATTGAGTTTGACGGCGTGCCCTATATCTTCGACACGGAGTATGAATACCGAAGCTACGGTCTGCGAGACATGTTCAAGGGCGACGACACCGTACGCGGCCAGTATGGCTATGTAAAAGCCGAAGCGGCCTGATCCGGTCCTTTTGGCCGTGAGAAAAGGAGCGGTTCCCTCATCGGGGACCGCTCCTTGCGTCTGTCCGGAGATCGGATTATTCTGTTTTCACGCCGTCCGCTTCCGCTTCTTCGTCGGCCGTCTCATCCTCCGGCTGTTCTTCCGGCAGGGGTTCCGTCCGGCGGAAGGTCTCGGTATAGAGGCGAAGCTTGGCCGCAAGTTCGTCGGTCGCCGCGCCCGGCAGCATGCGCCACTGCCAGTTTCCGGAGTCGGAGCCCGGCCGATTCATCCGCGCGCTCCCGTCCAGTTCCAGCAGGTCCTGCATCTGCACCACAAAGAGGGCCGAGGCGGTGGCCATGCCGCTGCGGATCATGCCCCAGTTCCAGCCTTCGTCCGGCGTGATATGCATGTAGCGCCGTGCGAATTCCAGGTCTTCCTCCCCGGTGGTTTCAAGCCAGCCCTGCACCGTGTCGTTGTCATGCGTACCGAGGTAGCAGACGCTGTTTTCGTTGCAGCGGTGCGGGAGATAGTCCGACTCGCCGTGGGCGTCGAAGGCAAACTCCATCACCCGCATGCCGGGCAGACCGGAGTCCTTCAGCAGCTGCCGCACCCCCGGCGTCAGGTAGCCCAGATCCTCGGCGATGAAACTCGTACTGTGGAACCAGCTGGTCAGGACGCCCACCAGGCTCATTCCCGGCCCCTGGCGCCACTTGCCGTTTTTGGCCGTCTTGTCGCCGTAGGGCACGGCCCAGTAGCTCTCCATCCCGCGGAAGTGGTCGATGCGCAGCACGTCGAAGAGCTTTGTCGCGCCTTCGATTCTGCGGATCCACCAGCCGTAGCCGTCTGCCTTCATTTTATCCCAGTCGTACAGCGGGTTTCCCCAGAGCTGACCGTCCGCGGTGAAGGGATCGGGCGGGACGCCGGCAACCTCTTTGGGCACGCCGTCGCTGTCCAGCTGGAAGAACTGGGGCTCGGCCCAGATATCCGCCGAATCCATCGCAACATAGATCGGGATATCCCCGATGAAGAGTACGCCCTTTTCCTGCGCATAGGCCTTCAGGGCCTTCCACTGGCGGAAGAACAGGAACTGGACAAAGCGGTAGAACTCCACCTCGTCCCGCAGCAGTTCTCCGTAGCGGCGGACCGCCTCCGGCCGGTGCTTCCGGATTTCCTCATCCGGCCATGCGTTCCAGCTCTTCATCTCGAAATGGGCCTTGACGGCGGTGTAGAGGGTATAGTTTTCCAGCCAGCCTGCGTTTTCCCTGCAGAAGGTCTCCACCTCCGCCCGCAGCGGTTCCCGGCCCCGCTCAAAGGCCTTGCGCAGCAGCGGATACCGGCCCTCATAGAGCTTGCCGTAATCCGTCCTGGCCGCTTCCGTTCCCCAGTCGACCGCGTCCACTTCTTCCTGGGTCAGAAGCCCTTCCTCGATCAGCAGATCCAGGTCGATCAGATACGGGTTTCCGGCAAAGCTGGAAGTCGAGGAATACGGGCTGTCACCGTAACCGGTGGGCCCGAGCGGCAGCAGCTGCCAGTACTTCTGTCCCGCAGCCGCGAGAAAATCAACAAAGCGGAAGGCTTCCCTTCCCATGGTTCCGACCCCGTAGGGGGACGGCAAAGACGTCATCGGCATCAGAACGCCGCTTGAACGCTCCACTCAAATCAACTCTTTTCTCTTGAATTCATTCATCCCCCGCGCTGCGGGGGATGAATCGGTTTGACCCTTGACCGCGCCCGCGGCAACGCCCTTGTGCAGCTTCGGGGTCCCGGTCTCCCCGCCGAAGGCGGGGAGACTTTTTGTTAACCTTTGACCGCGCCGGCCGCGACACCCTTGTGCGGCTTCGAGGTCCCGGTCTCCCCGCCGAAGGCGGGGAGACTGATTGTTAACCTTTGACCGCACCGGCGGCGACATCCTTGTGCGGCTTCGGGGTCTCGGTCTCCCCGCCGAAGGCGGGGAGACTGATTGTTAACCTTTGACCGCGCCGGCCGCTACACCCTTGATGATGTACTTCTGGCATGCCAGATAGAAAATGATCACCGGGATGATGCTCAGAAGGATCAGGGCCATGGTCGCGCCCAGGTCGACCGTGCCGTAGCTTCCCTTCAGGTACTGGATATGGATCGGGATGGTCCGGTACTTGTTGATGTCCAGCACCAGGTAGGGCAGAAGGTAGTCGTTCCAGACCCACATGATCTCCAGAATGCCCACCGAGATCATCGTCGGCTTCAGCATCGGGAACACCACGGAGAAGTAGGTCCTCACCGGGCCGCAGCCGTCAATGGAGGCCGCTTCCTCGATTTCCAGAGGGATCGACTTGACGAAGCCCACGAACATGAAGATCGCAAGCCCCGCACCGAAGCCCAGATACACGATGGGGATCGTCCAGGGGGTGTTCAGGTGCAGGCTGTCCGCGGTTTTGGAGAGCG
>CAMKEK010000042.1:0-9352 GCA_946411545.1 uncultured Clostridia bacterium | reverse complement strand
TCTTCCGGATTGCGAGATCCTTTTCCTGGGGGCAGAGGGCAAGATGGAGATGGACTTGGTTCCGCGAGACGGCTTTTCCATACGTCCCCTGCGTGTGACGAACCTGAGTCGGGGCCATCATTTGGCTGATGTTGGGCACAACATCGCAACTATGAAAAACGTCATTGAGTCCGGCCATGAAGCAAGGCGAATTCTGAAAGAGTTTCGACCGAATGCTGTACTGGGAACGGGCGGTTACGTCTGCTATCCGGTGCTGCACGAGGCATCCCGCCTGGGCATCCCGACCCTTCTGCATGAAAGCAACGCGGTTCCGGGGCTTACGACAAAGCTGCTCTCCGAACATGTGAGCTGTGTCTTCATCGGATATGATGAGAGCAGGCAGTATTACAGCCGGGTCTCGGATCTTCGCGTGAGCGGGACTCCGGTGCGCGGGGCTTTCTCCTCATATACCAGGGAACAGGCCAAGGCGGAGCTCGGCATCGACCCGAAACTGCCGCTGGTGGTGTCCATGTGGGGATCTCTCGGATCGGGGCATATGAACGAAACCCTTGTCCGCATGCTTCCCCTGATGCGAAACCAGAGGGACTTTTATCTGATCCATGCAACAGGGAGTCACTACCACAAGGAGGTACTCAAAAAGCTGGAAGCAGTCGGCGTGAATCCCGCAGAGTGCAACGCCGATGTCCGGGAGTACATTTTCGACTCTGCCCGGGTGCTGGCGGCTGCCGATCTGGTGCTCTGCCGGGCGGGGGCTTCCACCCTGGCCGAACTGAGCAGCATGGGAAAGCCTGCCCTGATCGTCCCGTCGCCCAATGTCACCAACCACCATCAGGAGAAAAACGCCCGTCTTGTGGAGCAAGCCGGCGGGGCGAGAGTCCTTCTGGAGGGAGAATTCGACGAGCAAAGCTTCCTGAACGAGATCCGGCATCTGTTGAGTGATCCAGAAGGCCTGGAGAGCATGTCCGACAGAATGCGGGAGCTCTCGGTGCCCGACGCATTGGAGCGGATCGTGGAAGCGGTTCTGGAATACGCACGGAAGTAAATTCACAAAATATCTTCCACTGCAGGGAAAAACATGCTATAATCAACAGACTGTACACAGTACAGTCTGTTTTGATATCATCGAGGAGCAGGGGGCGCCTATGGCATCGAAAAACTGGAAAGAGCGTCTGAATCTTGCTGCGCTTACGGATGAAGCGCAGGAGGAATACCTCAGGGCCAGACGCCGCAGAGGATTCAGCCAGCCGCTCATCTTTGTTGTGGTGGTGGTCGCCTCGATTTTTGTCCTGAGCCTCTTTTTTCGTGTGGAAGACATCCAGGTGGAAGGAAATACCCACTATACGGACGACGAGATCATCCGTGCGATCGACATTGAAGAGGGCGACAACCTCTTCTTCTTTGACCGCTTTGCCGCCATCAGCAGAGTTTTCTCCAAGCTCCCCTATATCGAGGAAGTCACACTGAAGCGTGCGCTTCCGAACCGGATTACAATTTCGGTGGAAGAGAGCCGGGCCATGGCCTATCTGATCCTCGGTGATGAGGAATGGACCATGGATCACAACTGCAAGATTCTCGGCAAGGCCGCCGAAGGGGAGACGGCCGAACTGGTTCCCATCGTGAACTTCGATCCCGGAACACTGTTCATCGGGGAACGTCTGACCGCTGCCAATGGCAGCGAAGATCCGGTGGATTACCTGAATGAAATCCTGGTCCAGGTTGAGGGACGTCAACTCGGACCGGAGATCGACCGGATCGACTTTGAAAATCCGAACAGTCCCGAAATTGTCTACAGTGGACGATTTACCTTTGTTCTCGGAAGATACTCCCAGGTCAGCCAGAAGTTTGCCATGCTCTCCGGCACCCTGCAGACCTTAAAAGAGGGCGACGCGGGAGTGGTGGACCTGTCCGACGGGATCCGTGCCGTCTTCAGCCCGAACTGATTTGGCCTTTCTGACCCATGACAGGAGAAAAACTGAATGTTGACGCCCAGCCTCTGCCCTCCGAACAGCTTCGGAGGGCTTTTTTTGCAAAAAAAGACGCTCAAATTGCAAAAATTACAAAGCGATTACAAAAAAGTTGCCCTAAAATGAAAAAAACTATTGACCTCAGAGGAAAAATGTAATATTATAGGGAGCACAAAGACAAAATGTTACACGCTTATTGCGTTGTCGATTCAGACAGGAGGCACAGGACATGGATTTTAAGGCCGAAGCTGGTCCCGAAAATGTCGTTACGATAAAGGTTATTGGTGTCGGCGGAGCCGGCAATAATGTTGTCAACCGCATGGTGAAAGACGGCACCCAGGGTGTCGAGTTCATTGCGATCAACACCGATAAGCAGGCTCTGGCGATTTCGAATGCGGACCAGAAGATCCAGATCGGTGAAAAAATTACGAAAGGTCAGGGCGCGGGTTCTGATCCTGAGGTCGGCAGAAGGGCCGCCGAAGAGAGCCGCAATGCCATTACCGCTGTGCTGGAAGACACGGACATGGTGTTTATTACCGCCGGCATGGGCGGCGGCACCGGTACGGGTGCTGCACCGACCGTGGCGGATATTGCCAAAGAAGCCGGAATTCTGACCGTCGGTGTCGTGACGAAGCCCTTCAAATTCGAAGGAAACCGCCGGATGGTACAGGCCAACGCCGGTATCCGGGAGCTCCTCGGAAAGGTTGACTCTCTGCTGATCATCCCGAATGACCGCCTGAAATATGCCACCGACCAGAAGGTCACGCTGGCAAACGCGTTTGAGATTGCGGATGATGTGCTCCGTCAGGCTGTGACGAGCATCTCCGACCTGATTAAGAACACGGGCTTTATCAATCTGGACTTTGCCGATGTCACCTGTATCATGAAGAACGCGGGCTATGCCCACATGGGCGTTGGTCATGCCGCAGGCAAGGGCAAGGCGGAAGAGGCCGCGCGGATTGCGGTTGCGAGCCCCCTGATGGAGACCTCCATCAACGGCGCCCACGGCGTGCTGATCAATATCACCGGCTCCTCGGATATGGGCCTGGAGGATGTGGAAGCGGCGGCAGATCTTGTGCAGGAAGCCGCACACCCCGATGCCAACATCATTTTCGGCGCGAACTTCGACGAGACGATGCAGGATGAGATCCGTGTGACGGTCATCGCCACCGGCTTTGAGGAAGGCGCCGCCCAGGCCGCCGCCGCAGAAAAGGCCGCCATGGCGCGCAAGGCTGCTGCGACCGAGGCCCCGGCCCAGGAAACGGCTGCGCCTGCTGCCCCGGCCGCCCCTGCTGCTCCCTCCGTTCCTCCGGTGTTTAAGAAAGCTGCTGCATCCGCGATGGCGCCGGTGGTGCCCAGTGCTGCCCCTGCGGCGGATGCGGCGCCGGCCGAATCTGAGGATGAGCCGGCAGAAGATCCGTTTGATAATATCTTCAAGATCTTCAATACGAAGTAAGCGATTCCGGATGCCTCAGATGAGAGGCTGCTGCTTGCAATAGAACAAAAGCTCCTCCCCCTGCGGAGGAGCTTTTGTCTGCAATGCCTCTTCGGGAGAAACCTGATGTGAAAAAACTGATCTATCTGATTAAGCGCGTTATCCACTATTACAATGTCAAGCAGATTCCGCTGGCATCCGCCGCGCTGTGTTATTACATGATGATGACGGTCTTTCCGCTGATCATCTGCCTGTATACGCTTCTGGGGCAGAACTATGACCAGGCGCTCCGAATTCTGGAGTTTGCGGAAGACTTTCTGAGTTCGGATACACTGGATACCGTCCGGAGTTTCCTGGCCTATGTGGAGGACAATCACAGCCTTGCCATGGCGATTGCGGGGCTCACGGTTATGATCACCTCGGCTTCCGCCGCCGTGCGCAGCATGCTGGTAACCATCGGCCGTATGCAGGGGGGACTGCGCTATACCGGAATTACGGGCTTTGTGTTCAGTGTGCTGTATTCGGTGGTGTTTCTGGCGGCAACATGGTTTGCCATTATCGTCATGTTCAGCAGCCGGAACATTCTGAATCTGATCAGAAGATGGCTGCCGATTGTTGAAGTGGATGTCAACTGGCATGAAGTAAAGTACTGGATGCTTGCCATTATCATGTTCCTGATCCTCTGGGGAATGTATCGCTTTTCCCGGGAGAAAGGGAACCGGTACTTCACCTGGCCGGGGGCGATCTTTGCCACCTTCGGCATTGTCGCCATGAGTCTGATCTTTTCCGGCTTTATTGCGGTGTCGGCCCGTTACTCCCTGGTCTACGGCTCTCTGGCATCCGTGATTCTGCTGATGTACTGGATCTACCTGATTTGCCAGGTCATTTATATCGGGGCGGCGATCAATGTTTCCCTGAGAGACCTCAGGAAGATGAGCGCCCGACAGCGGGAAAGGAAAGAGAATGAGAACTGAAACAAGCATGTGGGTGGCGGACGGCTGGCAGGACTATGAACTGCTGGACTGCTCCCGCGGCGAGAAACTGGAACGCTGGGGGGAGGTCTATCTGGTGCGGCCGGATCCGCAGGCGATCTGGGACACCCCGCGCAGAAACCGTCATTGGCAGACGCGCAACGCCCGCTATATTCGCAGCGAAAGCGGCGGAGGGAGCTGGGAAAAAGGGACGATTCCGGAGTCCTGGGACATGCATTATCGGGAGCTCTGCTTCCGGGTCAAGCCTATGAACTTCAAGCACACCGGCCTTTTCCCTGAGCAGGCGGCCAACTGGGACTGGGCGATGGCAAAGATCCGTGAAGCCAGCCGGCCCGTCCGCGTGCTGAACCTCTTTGCCTATACCGGCGCGGCGACCGTCGCCTGCCTGAAGGCGGGGGCCGAGGTCTGTCATGTGGATGCTGCCAAGGGCATGGTGGCCTGGGCAAAGGAAAACGCGGAGGCGAGCGGCGTCAGCAAGGCGCCGGTGCGCTGGATTGTGGACGACTGCCTGAAGTTCGTCGAGCGGGAGATCCGCCGCGGCAGACATTATGACGCAATCATCATGGATCCGCCCTCTTACGGCCGTGGACCCGGGGGCGAAGTGTGGAAACTGGAGCAGAACCTCTGGCCCTTCGTGTCGGCCTGTGCAGGGGTTCTGTCGGAGAAGCCGCTCTTTGTGCTGATCAATTCCTATACCACCGGGCTTTCCCCTTCGGTGCTGAGCTACGTGACGGAAAGTGTATTCCGACCGCGCTTCGGCGGAGAGGCGGAGGCACGGGAGCTCTGTCTCCCTGTGACGGACAGCGGACTGTATCTTCCCTGCGGAGCCAGCTGCCGCCACGAGTTCTGAGCCCGCAGGCATGCGGGAGCGGAAAAAGCAATAAAGAAAAAACAGCCGCCCTCTGTGACGATCACAGAGGGCGGTTATTCAGCTGACAGGCTTACTTCCAAAATAATTCTGTACACTTATTCGGAAATGGAAACTGTACTTCGGCGGCAGGAGACAAAGAGCCGGTCCTCGGCTTCTTCTGCGCTAAAGTCGGTAAAGCCATGGGCGGAAAAAAGCGCGGATAACTGTGCCAAACTATGGGCATATTCGATGTGCTCTTCCCGGCTGCGGCGCCAGAGGCGGCCTTCCCTGGCAAAAATGTCCATCCCGTATACCAGCGCGGCGAGGTCCCGGTCAAAGTCCGCGCGCCACAGACAGAAGACCTCGTCATCCTCATCGACGAAGGTATCGCCGTCCAGGCTTTCGAGATAGTCCGGCGCGCGCAGATCAAAGAGAAACAGCCCGCCCGGACGAATAAAGAAGGGGAGCCGCTGCAGCAAGGCCTCCAGCTGACGGGGGGAGAGATAGTTCATCCCCTCCAGCGAACAGAAGGCCGCATCCACGGTCCCGTAGAGGTCAAGCTCGGCCGCGTCCTGCATCAAAAAGAGCGGAGGAACCGGAAGATCGCTGCATTTTTCCCGGGCCTCCATGAGCATCTGCTCCGAAGCATCTACAGAGATGAGCTCGTAGCCGCGCCGGGACATCTCAAGACTCATGCTTCCGGTGCCGCAGCAGAGATCCAGCAGCAGATGAAACGGGCCGCCGTCTGCAGCGAAAGCCGCTTCATACCGGTCGGCAAAGGCCCGGTAATCCACATCGGCGGTCAGCCGGTCATAGTATGCGGCCAGTGTTTCGTAACAGCTCATTTTTCCCCGTCTTCAAGCCGCGCAAACACGAGGTCATATCCGCCGGCACCGTATTGCAGGGAACGGTTGACCCGGCTGATGGTGGCGCTGGAGGCACCGGTCTCGGCGAGAATCTCGTTATAGATTTTTCCGTCGTGCAGGGCTCTGGCAACCTGATAACGCTGCTCCATGGCGGACAGTTCACTCATGGTACAGAGGTCCTCAAAAAACTGCAGGCATTCTTCCACCGACCGGAGGGAGAGAATGGCTTCATATAGAGCGGGATTATGCTCACGCTTGGTCCTTGTGTTCATAGTAACCTCCGGACATCTACGCGTTAACGAAGTACTCTGTGCGGGGGATGGACAATACCGTTAAACGCAATCTTTTATCCATTTTACTTCATTTCACTAAAAAAGTAAAGTTATGAATTCGCCGGTTTCTGCCGAAGATCGTCGCTTTCCCCGGTACTGCCGAATACCGGATTCCGATCCCGTTGATCTTGTTGACAGGCCGAGGGCAATATGATAAGATGCCCTTTACGAATTCAGAAGAAACCGGAGACAAGAAAGAAAATGAGCATTCTTTTTGAGCCGGAGCGGAGAATCTTCACGCTCCTTACCGATCATTCTGCCTATCAGATGCAGATCGGCCCGGAGGGCTATCTGCTCCACACCTATTACGGCCGCGCCTGCGCGGAGGACTTCCGCTATCTCCACCTGGAGCGGGACTGCGGATTCTCACCGAACCCCTATGCGCTTTCTGCTTCGAGAGGCTTTTCGCTGGATACGATGCCGCAGGAGTACAGCGGCTCCAACGGGGCCGATTTCCGTCTTCCCTGCATCCTTTCGGACAATGACGACGGTGTCCTGGGCGTGGATCTGCGCTATGTGCGTCACGAAATCCGCGAGGGAGCATATACGCTGGAAGGCCTTCCGACGGCTTTTGCCGGTGCCGGCGAAGAGGCCGAAACGCTCTCCATTGTTCTGGCGGACGCCGCAACGGGGCTGGAAACAGAGCTGAAGTACGGGGTGTTTCCGCACCGGGACGTGATTACCCGGGCGGTCCGGATCCGAAACGGTGGGGAAAAAACCGTTCGGCTCGGGAAAGCTGCCTCAGCCTGCCTGGATCTGCCCTTCGGCACTTGGGACAGCATTGACTTTCACGGGCGTCACGCCATGGAGCGGCAGCCGAAACGGAATCCCGTTTCAGACGGGATTCGCACGATCTCATCGGAGCGAGGATATTCCGGGCATCAGCACAATCCCTTTGTCATTCTCTGTGAGCGTGAAGCCAACGAGGATCACGGTGAGTGCTACGGCCTGATGCTTTGTTACTCCGGCAGCCACCAGACCGAGCTGGAGCTGGACCAAACGGGAGCGCTGCGTGTTGTCTCCGGCATCGGCGAGCGCTTTTTCCGCTGGACCCTGGAGCCGGGCGCAAGCTTCGACACGCCGCAGCTGCTCCTCAGCTTTTCGGCGGACGGCATCGGCGAGCTATCTCGCCGCTTCCATCGCTTCATTCGCCGGAACCTCTGCCGCAGTCTCTGGACCGATAAAAAGCGCCCTGTTCTGCTCAACAGCTGGGAGGCGGCCTATCTGAATTTTGATGAAGCGCTGCTGCTGCGCCTGGCGAAGGATGCGAGAAACCTCGGTGTGGAGCTGCTGGTCCTGGATGACGGCTGGTTCGGTGACCGGGATGAAGACAACCGCGCTTTGGGCGACTGGACACCGAACCGACGCAAACTCCCGGACGGCCTCGGCGGCCTTATCCGGAAGGTCAAAGCCGAAGGTCTGAAGTTCGGCCTCTGGATCGAGCCGGAGATGGTGAGCGAGAACTCGGACCTCTTCCGTGCCCATCCGGACTGGGCCCTGCGCGTACCGGGAAGGCAGCCGGCCATCGGTCGGAACCAGATGGTGCTTGACCTGTCCAGGCCGGAAATCGCGGACTGGCTCTATGAGACCGTTGCGGGGCTTCTGCGGGGAAATCCCATCGACTATATCAAGTGGGACATGAACCGGGCCATGACCGATCTTTTCAGCGCCCGACTTCCGGCGGAGCGTCAGGGAGAGCTGGCCCATCGGTATATTCTGGGGCTCTACTCGGTGCTTGGGCGTCTGACGGAGGAGTTTCCGGAAGTGCTGTTCGAGGGATGCGCCGGCGGCGGCGGTCGCTTTGACGCCGGGATGCTGGCATTTCACCCGCAGATCTGGTGCAGCGACAATACCGATCCCATTGCCCGGCTTTGTATCCAGGAGGGAAGCTCCTACGGCTATCCCGCTTCGGCGGTGGGCGCACATGTGTCTGCCAGCCCCAACCACCAGACGGGCCGCTCCACGCCCTTCGGGACCAGAGCCGCCGTCGCCATGGCCGGAACCTTCGGCTATGAGCTGGACCCGGCAAAGCTCTCCGAGGAAGAACGGCAGGAAGTCAGAAGGCAGATCGCCTTCTTCCACCGGATTGAAGACCTGGTGCGCGAAGGGGACTATTATCGCCTGACCGCCATGGAGAAGGAACGCTTCACCGCATGGCAGTTTGTCTCTGAAGACAAAGAGAAAAGCCTTTTCACGCTGGTGCTGACCGAACCGGAAGGAAACCCCCATCCGGTCCATGTACGCATGAAGGGACTGGAGCCCGAAAAGAGGTATCGTCTTGCGGCGACAGAGTATGCAGGCTGCCTTTACCGTGGAGATGAGAAGCTTCCGGAAGTGCTTTCCGGTGCGGCGCTGATGTATGGCGGCCTGACGTTGCCGAGACTTTACGGAGACTATCCTTCGGTACAGATCCTGCTGGAAGCCGAATAAAGAACCACCCCGCTCAAAGCGGGGTGGTTTTCATAAGAAGCCTTATGACGTGTATTCTTTCCGCCGGCGGCGGGGAACATAGAAAGCTTCGGCTTTATTCGTTCGTATAGTTGTCGAAGTAGCCCTGGATATAGACAATGGGGGTGCCCTTGTCGCCGGAGCCGGAAGTCAGGTCACAGAGTGAGCCGATCAGGTCGGTCAGGCGGCGGGGTGTGGTCCCCTCGGAGACCATGTGCCCGACAAGGCTGTCGCCGGTTTTGGCACGGATCTTGGCCTTGATGGCACTGCGCAGTTCCTCTCCGGAGAGTTCGCCGAACTCATTGTCGGCGAGATACTTGAGCTTCAGCTCGTTGGGGGTGCCGACCAGGCCTTTGGTGTATCCGGGGGAGACCACCGGATCCGCCAGCTCCCAGATCTTTCCGACGGGGTCCTTGAAGGCGCCGTCGCCGTAGACCATGGCTTCGATCTGCTTGCCGGAGGCCT
>CAMKEK010000041.1:0-9604 GCA_946411545.1 uncultured Clostridia bacterium | reverse complement strand
TCTTCTCGTTGCCGGGGAAGCCCAGGAAGGTCTCAAAGGGGATGTCAAAGCCGTCGCGGCGCATCATCGTGCCGCAGAGGGGGCAGCGCTTCTCGGGCATATCCGCACCGCATCCGTAAGTGTGGGGTGCGGACTCCGCTTGGCTCTCAGACGAGGAAGGAGACGACGCGGCGGGCTCCCCTGCGCTCTCAGACGAGGAAACGGAAGCTTCGACCCATTCAAGCTGCTCGCCGCTTTGTCCGTTCCAGCGGAGCTTCAGCCCCGGAAACTCCGAGTAGCGGCATTCGGGGCAGACATAGTGGGCCGGAAGGGAGTTCACTTCCGTGATGCCGGACATAAAGGCGACCATACTGCTGCCGACGCTGCCACGGCTGCCCACCAGGTAGCCGTGCTCGAGGGAGTTCTGGACCAACTTCTGGGCGGACATGTAGATCACGTCATAGTTGTGGTCAAGAATGGTGTTGAGCTCCACGTCCACGCGCTCCTGGACCAGGGGCGGCGGCGTTTCGCCGTAGATCCGGTGCATTTTGGTGTAGACCAGGTCCTTGAGCTGCTGGGCCGAGTTTTCGATCTTCGGCGGGAAGAGGTCTTTGGGCAGAAGCTCGATCTCCTCCACCCGGTCGGCGATGGCACGGGTGTTCTTCACGACGACCTCGTACGCGGTCTCCTTGCCCAGGTAGTCAAACTCCTTGAGCATCTCGTCGGTGGTGCGGAAGTAAATCGGGCAGGGCCGGTCCGGGTCGGAGAACTTCTTGGCCGCCTGGAGGATGCGGCGGTACTGCTCGTCCTCGGGGTCCAGGAAGTGGACGTCGGAGGCGGCCACCACGGGTTTTCCCATGGCGCGGCCAAGGTCCAGGATGCGGCGGTTGAAGTCCTTCAGCACATCCACCGAGGCCACGCGGCCCTCGTCCACGAGAAAGCCGTTGTTGGCCAGAGGCTGGATCTCAAGATAATCGTAGAGGGACGCGATCTTGCGAAGCTCTGCGTCGCTCTCGCCGCGCATCACGGCGCCGTAAAGCTCGCCCATGCCGCAGGCCGAGCCCACCAGGATTCCCTCCCGGTGCTGCTGCAGCAGGCTTTTGGGGATCCGCGGGGTCTTGTGGAAATACTTGAGATACGACTGGGAGATCATCTCATAGAGGTTCTTCAGCCCCTTGCGGTTGAGAACCAGGAGGATCATGTGGTAGGTCTTTTCCACATCGCTGCGTTTGAGGCTGTGGTGAATGGCTTCGATGTCGTCGAGGGTCCTGGCCCCCTTGGCCCGAAGCTCGGGAAGGAACTTGTCCATGATGCGGGCCACGACCATCGCGTCGTCCGATGCCCGGTGATGGTTGAACTTCGGGAGGTTCAGGCGGTTCGAGACGATGTCCAGCTTGAAGCGCTTCAAATCCGGAAGCATGGACTGGCTCAGGGCCAGGGTGTCCAGGAAAACGGGGTCAAAGTGCAGGCCCTGGCGCTGGGACGCGGCACGCATGAAGCCGGTATCAAAGTGGGCGTTGTGTGCAATCAGGGGCCGGTCCCCGGCATAATCCAGGAAGGCCTGCATGGCTTCCTTCTCGCCGGGAGCGTCGGCCACGTCCTCATCCCGGATGCCCGTGAGTTCGGTGATGTCCGCGGGGATCGGCTGGCCGGGATTCACGAAGGTATTGAACGTCGAAAGGATCTCGCCGCCGCGGAAGATGACCGCGCCGATCTCGGTCATGCGGTCCAGCTGGGCGTTCAGGCCGGTCGTTTCGATGTCGAAGGCGACGAACTCGGTATCCAGCGGGAGGTCGGACTTGCCGATCACCGCGGAGTTGCCGTCCATGTCATTGAAATAATAGGCCTCGAGGCCGTAGATGATCTTGACCCCGGCGTCCTTCCCCGCCTTCCACATGTCCGGGAAGGCTTGGGCCACGCCGTGGTCCGTCACCGCGATGGCGGGCATCCCCCAGGCCGCGGCGCGTTTCACCACGGCCTTCGGGTCGGTCAGAGCGTCCAGGGCGGAAAAACGGGTATGCAAATGGAGCTCGACCCGCTTGTCCTCGGGCGCGGCTTTATCCGGGCGGAGACGCTTCTTCGCCTTCATGATGTTGCGCGGATCGAGGATCATGTCGTCGTCGAACTTGGAATAGTTTACTTCACCCTGAATGAGCAGATGATCCCCGACGCCGATGCGGCTCAGGATCGACTGGTCATCCTCGGCACGCAGATAGCGTGAGACCCGGATGGAGTTAGTGCGGTCGGTGATGTCGAAGGACAAAATCGCCGCCCCGCGTTTGGCAAGCTCTCGCGAGGAGACCGCGAACACGTCGCCCTCCACCGTGACACGGCCGGACTCCAGCGTCAGGGTCTCCATCGCAACGGGGCTCTGCCGGATCGCGCGGCCCATCAGCACGTCGCCGTGACCGCCGGCGGAACCCGCCTGGGGATCGGGTGACGCGGAGGCCGGTGCAGGATAATCGGGGTTCAGCTCCACCCGGCTCAGGGCGTAGTCCTGGAGCAGGCGGTCCCGGAGCTGGTTCAGGTCCACGGGGGACGGCATCGCGGAAAAATGGGCAGAGATGCTCACATGACGTTCCGGGACGTTTACCTGGACATCGGTCACGTAGGCCTTGTCGAGGCCGCCGCAGCTCGAGCTCAGGTCGGCGCAGCCCGGGAAGATCACGAGAAAGGGAGTATGCTCAGCCATCGGACTCCTCGATCAGGGCCATCAGGCGGTCCAGAAGCTCCGAATACGGATAGGTGCCGAGGACCTCGCCCTTGCGGAAAAGGAGGCCCTTGTCCCGGCCGCCGGCAATGCCGAAATCGGCCTCGCGCGCTTCGCCGGGGCCGTTCACGACGCAGCCCATCACCGCAACCGTAATATCCCGCTTGAGGTCGCGCACGCGCTCCTCCACCTGGGTCGCCAGGCCGATCAGGTCGATCTCCGTCCGGCCGCAGGTCGGGCAGGAGACGAACTTCACGCCGCCTTTGCGCACGCCGGCCGCCTTCAGGATCGCAATCCCCGCCGTAACCTCACGCACGGGATCCGCCGTGAGGGAGACACGGATGGTATTGCCGATTCCCTCCATCAGGAGCGTGCCGATGCCGACGGCGGACTGGATCGTGCCGTTGTACTCGGTCCCCGTCTCCGTTACCCCAAGGTGCAGGGGGAACGGGAAGGTCTCGGCTGCCAGGCGGTAGGCCGCGACCGTAAGAGGGACCGTGGAGGACTTCAGCGACAGGCAGATATCCTCAAAATTGTTCTGCAGCAGAAGATCCACGTGGCCCTTCGCGCTTTCCACCATGGCCTCCGGGCAGGGATGGCCGTATTTTTCCAGCAGACGCTTTTCCAGGGAGCCGGCGTTTACCCCGATGCGGATCGGGATATGGCGCGCGCGGCAGGCGTCCGCCACGGCCTTGACGTTCTCGGGGCCCCCGATGTTGCCGGGGTTCAGGCGGATCTTGTCGATGCCGCGCTCGGCGCACAGCAGGGCCAGGCGGTAGTCAAAATGGATGTCGGCCACCAGGGGCACATCCACCTGTTCTTTGATTTTGTCGATCGCCAGGGCGGCGCGCTCGTCCGGCACGGCGAGGCGCACGATGTCCGCACCGGCGGAACGCATGGCGCGGATCTGGGATACGGTCGCATCGATGTCATGGGTCTTGGTATTGCACATCGTCTGAACGGAAACAGGCGCGTCGCCGCCGATCTTGACGGCGCCGACCTGGATGCATCGGGTTTCGTTTCTGGTCATGAGATACCTCGAATTCATGTCGTAATAATGCACTTGAATGACGCACTCGGCGTTTATTGAAACAGTTTCAGAATGTCATTGAACATGATGACGGCCATCAGCGCCAGAAGCAGCGCCATGCCGCCGGCGTGGATCCAGGCTTCATACTTCGGGTTGAGCTTGCGGCGGGTGACGGTCTCGATCACAAGCGTCACCAGCAGCAGGAAAACCCGTCCCCCGTCAAGGGCCGGAATCGGAAGCATGTTCATAATGGCGAGGTTCACGGCGATGAATGCGCCGAGGTAGAGGATGTTGTACACCGCGTCGGAGGTTGACTCGGCGCTCTCCCCCGTCTCCGCCATCAGGTCCACGATGCCCACGGGGCCGGACATATCCCGGAGGCCCACTTCGCCGTGCAGCAGCTGTCCCAGGCCCATCCAGACCATCCGTCCGAATTCCATGGCCGTGTCCCAGCTGTAGCGGAGTTTGACCGGCAAGGTTGCCTCTTCATAGCCGAAGTTGAAGCCGAAGAGCTCCCGCTCCTGGCCTTCATAGAGGCGCGGCGTCATTTCAAAGTCTTTGAGGACAACTCTCTTTCCGTCCCGGCGCAGGACCAGGTCATAAACACCGTCCCCCTGGCGAAGAAAATCCCCCACATCATAGTACTGATAAATCCTATGGCCGTCGACCTTCACAAAGCGGTCTCCCACCTGAAGACCTTCGGCGCTCTCATAGGGGCAGCCTTCGACGAAACTCGCAATCGTCGGGGAGATAAAAGCCGTTGCGCCGAGGTACAGGCAGAAAATCACAATCAGGCCGAGAAGGAAGTTGTTGAAGGACCCGGCACAGAGGATCAGGATGCGTTTCCACGCCGGCTGAGCCGTGAAGGCGCGCGGATCTTCCGAGTCGCCGTCCTCGCCTTCCATCGCGCAGAAGCCGCCAAGCGGGATCGCGCGCAGGGCGTAAAGCGTCTCGCCCTTCTGTTTCTGGAAGAGCGCCGGCCCCATGCCGACGGCGAACTCGTTCACCTTCACGCCGCAGAGCTTCGCCACGGAAAAATGCCCGAATTCGTGTATGGCGATCAGCACGCCGAAAATCAGAATCGCTAACAGAATGTATGCTGCAGACATGGCTGATCAGGCTCCTACCGTTTCGTGCACAAACCGCCGCGCCGCAGCGTCCGCTTCCAGGATCACATCCAGGCTGGAGGCATCCGCCCCGGCAAGCTTCTCCACCGCGGCAGCCGCCATGTCATAGATGCGGTTGAATCCAAGCTTCTCCTTCAGGAACAGATGCACCGCCTCTTCGTTCGCCGCGCTCATCACACAGCCGGCGGTTCCGCCGCTGCGGGCACAGTCCATGGCCAGGCGCAGGCACGGGAAATTCACCAGATCGGGTTTTTCAAAGGTCAGCGCCTGGAGGGTACCGAAGTCCAGATGGTCAAACATGGAGGGGCAGCGCTCCGGCCAGGTCAGCGCCAGCTGGATCGGAAGGCCCATATCGGGTACACCCATCTGCGCGATTACGGTGCCGTCCACAAGCTCCACCATCGAATGAATGACACTCTGCGGGTGGATCACGACCTGAATATCATCCGGCGTCACGCCGAACAGGCGCATCGCCTCGATGAACTCCAGGCCCTTGTTCATCAGGGTGGCGCTGTCGACGGAGATTTTCGCGCCCATGTTCCAGCGCGGGTGCTTCACCGCTTCCGCCGGGGTAATCCCTTCAAGCTCTTCCCGACGCCGGCCGCGGAACGGTCCGCCGGAGCAGGTCAGAAGGATCTTATGAAGCTCTCCGGGCTTCCGGCCGGTCAGGCACTGGAAAATCGCCGAATGCTCCGAATCCACCGGAACAATCTCCGCTCCCCTGTCTTGGGCGCGCTGCATCACAAGCTCTCCGGCGCAGACCAGCGTCTCCTTGTTGGCAAGGGCGATGCGCTTTTTTTCCTCAATGGCGGCCAGGGTCGGTTTCAGGCCGACAGCGCCGGACACCGCGGTCACAACGCAGTCGACGCTCTGCAGCGTTGCCGCCTCGATCAGGCCTTCCATCCCGCTGCCGATGCGGATATCGGTATCCGCGAGGGCGATTTTCAGCTGTTTTGCCGCATCCTCGTCGTATACCGCCACGAACTCGGGTTTGAACTTTCTCGCCTGCTCTTCCAGACGGTCAATCTGCCGGTTTGCGGTCAGGGCCGCGACCCGGATTCCCGTGAAGGAAGCCACCGCCGCGGTCTGGCGGCCGATGGATCCGGTACAGCCGAGAATGGATATTGCTTTTACCATATTGCTGTTATACTCCTTTGCTGTCTTCCTGCAGGGCTCTCAGACCTTTACCCCGCCGTAGCGGCGGTCACGGGAGCGGAAGGCTTCGATGGCCTTGTCCAGCTCGGCCGGAGAAAAGTCCGGCCACAGGACATCGGTAAAGTAGAATTCGGAATACGCACACTGCCAGAGCAGGAAGTTTGAAATCCGCTGCTCTCCGCCCGGGCGGATCAGGAGGTCCGGATCCGGCACACCGGCGGAATAAAGATAAGACGAGAACGTTTCTTCTGTCAGTTCTCCGGTCGTTTTCCCTTCTGCAAAGTCGCGGGCATAGCGTCGGGCGGCCTGCACAATATCATCCCGCCCGCCGTAGTTGAGGCAGATATTGGCCTGGAAGCCGTCAATGCGCGAGGCAATCTCATCGGCTTTCGCCACCAGAGCCTGCAGTTCCGGGCTCAGGCCCTCAACATCGCCGAAGACGCGCAGCTTCATGCCGTCGCGTTCCATGGTATCAATCGCCTCGTGAAGATACTTGTTCAGCAGACGCATCAGCGTCTTCACTTCATCGGAAGGTCTCTTCCAGTTCTCCGTCGAGAAGGCGTACACCGTGAGGTAATCCACCCCGATGTCGCGGCAGTAGAGGGCGATCTTGCGGAACGTCTCTGCACCGACGGCATGACCGGCGGTACGCGGCAGGCCGCGTTTCTTCGCCCAGCGGCCGTTTCCGTCCAGTATAATCGCAATATGGCGGGGGACCGTTCTGCCTTCCCCCGCCGTTTGTTTTCTCTGTGAATCAGCCATCAGATTTCCGTCAGCTCTTTCTCTTTCTTTTCAGAGATCTTGTCGATTTCCTTGATGTAGTCATCCGTCATCTTCTGGATGTCCTTCTCCGCGATCTTGTAGTCGTCCTCGGTCATCTCGGAAGCCTTCTGCTGCTTCTTGAACTTTTCAATCGCGTCACGGCGGATGTTGCGGATGGCAACCTTGCTCTCCTCACCGTACTTGCGGGTCTGCTTGGCAAGCTCTTTGCGGCGTTCCTCGGTCAGAGGCGGGAACACAAGCCGGATGGCCCGTCCGTCGTTCTGCGGATTGATGCCGAGATCAGAGGCCAGGATGGCACGCTCGATGCCCTTGAGTACAGAGGCGTCCCAGGGCTGAATCATCAGAGAGCGCGGATCGGGTGTGGCAACCGTGGCCAGCTGCTGGATCGGGGTCGGCACTCCGTAATAATCCACCTGGATCTGATCCAGAACAGAGGCATTGGCTCTGCCGGCGCGGATTGTGGCAAGCTGAGCGGTCAGCGCTTCGCAGGTCTTTTTCATTTTGTTTTCGAATTCGGCGTAGTCAGACATCGTTCATTCCTCCTCAAAAGTGATAACAGAATTATATTGTACTTGATATACTTCAGCAGACGAAGGTTCCGATCTTTTCTCCGGAGAGAACCCGGAGAATATTCTTCGGATCCGCCAGGGCGAAAACGACGACCGGAAGGTTGTTGTCCATTGCAAGGCTGGTGGCGGTGGAATCCATCACCTGCAGACGGCGGCTCAGCACTTCCGTATAACTGATCTCGTCAAACTTCACAGCGTCCGGATCCTTCCGCGGATCGGCGCTGTACACGCCGTCAATGTTCTTGGCAAGCAGAATCGCATCCGCGCCGATCTCCGCCGCGCGCAGAACCGAGGCCGTATCGGTGGAGAAGAACGGATGGCCCGTGCCGCAGGCAAACAGCACGACTTTTCCGCTCTCAAGATACTCGATTGCTTTCCTCACATCGTGTCGCTCTCCGACACCCTGAATGTCCACCGCGGTCATGACGCGTGCATCCACACCGCACTGACGGAAAACATCCGCCACCGCGAGGCAGTTCATCGCCGTGGCAAGCATGCCCATCCGGTCGGCGCTGACGCGCTCCACCTTTCCGGCGCCGTCCTTGACACCGCGCCAGAAATTGCCGCCGCCGATCACGATTCCCACTTCCGCCCCACGGGCGAGGGCTTCCTTTACGCTCTCACAGACCGAGGTCACGAAATCGAAATCAAAACCGCTTCCCTTTCCTCCGCTGAGGGCTTCCCCGCTGATTTTAATCAGGACTCTCCTGTATTTCACACTCATTGAAACAAATAATCCTTTCCGATTTTCATTCACGCTATGTTCCCGGTTAGTTTATCACAAGAGAAGTCTCTTGACAATCGGAAATTTCATCTGTCAAGTCCCGAATTGGATTTCTTTCATTTTGTTAAGGATTTTTAAGAATTTTTTTGATTTACAGGCTTGCCTTTCTTTCATTTCATGTTATAATGGTTACAATTAGTGACATATTTATATTTTCTTCTTTCATTTACTGCATTTTTCATGCAGACTCACTACAAGGAGAAAGCTTAAAATGACCGAAATCAATCTGAAAGACGAGGCAATCCGCCGCGGTGTTCCCCGGATCGGGGAGCCGTATCGCTGCCACGAGCTGGAGCCCAATCATCTGTACGAGATCTACATGGATGAATTCGACAACGAGTATATCATCCGCCGCGGAATTTTGACCATTGTCACCGGAGACGGCCGCGTGTTCTGATCCGCCCGCGCGCTGCGGCGTAGGTGCGTCGGATGCTTCATGCCTTCTCTGATCAATCGATAGAAAAGCATACCGGAATCCATGCTTCCCTGTTTCGGGAGCGAGGATTCCGGTATGTTTTATCATACAGCAGAACCGTCTGCCGAACGGTTGATTTTCTTCTTTATGCCGCCAGAAACTCCCATGCAGCGCCGCATTTCAGTTCCGTGCCTGATCCAGGAAGCTGAATACTTTCTCCCAGTATTGGATCAGCATGTCTGAATCCGTCATGTAGAGCTCATGCTTCATGTTCGGCATCCGGAAGAACTCCGCACCCGGTACTCTGGAAAGAAACTTCATCTGGGAAGCGTTTTTCACCACCGTATCGTTTCCGGCCTGGCAGAGCAGAACCGGAATCCGGATCCGGGAGGTCCAGAATTCGCTTGTTACCCTGGCACAGGCTTTGGCCGATTCCATTCCCCAGCCAAGGGACGGGGCACAGGTCTGAAGCTTTTTATCTGCCAGCCGTTTCTGGTAATAATAATGATACCGGCAAGCGGAGGAATCACAGCTGTTCTCAAAGTCTTCCGCCTCAAACTCATCGGTCGGATTGACGGGTGCGTCCTTTCCTTTCTGCAGGCTTTTCAGCTTTGCCCCGGCATACACCACCGGGACCGGGATTTTTCCAAAACTCAGGCCGAGCATCGGGGACGAGAGCACGGCTTTGTCAAACAGCTTCGGATAGCGTTCGATCATCCAGGCGCCGATGCATCCGCCCATGGAATGGCAGTACAGATAAACCGGAAGCTTCCCGGCCGCCGGTTTCACGCGCTTTTCCGTCAGATGCTTCAGGTCCAGCACATAGTCCCGGAAACGATCGGTATGGACGACAAAGGGGTTGTCATTCACGCGGTAGGAATAGCCGTGTCCGCGGTGATCCATGCCCCAGACCTCGTAACCGGCCTGCAGCATATAATAGATCGATTCCGTAAACTTTTGAATCGACTCCGTAAACCCGTGGCTGATCACAATGACGGCTTTCGGGTTATCCCGGCGATAATGCTCATAGTAGATCGGCTGCCCCTTTACCC
>CAMKEK010000040.1:0-9752 GCA_946411545.1 uncultured Clostridia bacterium | reverse complement strand
AAGATATTAACCGTGGCAAATTTTTCGCTTCCGTCCGTCGCCGCGGCGGTGATGACCGCGTTTCCGCCGTTCACCCCGAACAGGGTGCCGTCTTCAGAGACCGTCACGACAGATTCATCGGAACTGCTCCAGCCGACTGCAGGGTTTGTCGCGTTATCCGGTGTGACCGCTGCTGTCAGCTGCAGCTCTGCGTCTTTATTCAGGACCAGCGGATTCGCTGCCTCTGCAATTTTGACCGACGTCACCATCTGGATTACGCTTACTGAGCATTCGGCTTTTGCTCCGCTGCCGTCCGCGGCCGAGGCGCTTATAACCGCTTCGCCGCAGCCGACTGCCCTTACCTGGCCATTGGCAACCGTCACCACGCCCGGGTCGGAAGACTCCCACATAACAGTCTTATTGCTGGCGTTCTCCGGAAGGACCGTCGCCTTCAGGCTCTGATATGCTCCCATATTCAAGACCAGCTCCGTGCTGTCGAGTTCAACGGCGGAAGCGGCCTGCAGGACCGTCACGGTGCAGCTTGCCTTTCTGGATCCGCCGGAATACTCGTCCGGGGATGTCGCTGTGATGACAACCGTTCCCGGTGTGAGCGCGCTCACATAACCGTTCTCATCCACGGTTGCTACCGCTTCATTGCCGGAGGTCCACACAAGTTCCTGGCAGAAGGCATCCTCCGGCTCTACAGAAGCCGTGAGCTGAACACCGTTGTCCGCGTTTCCCTCAACGATCAGGGCGGTCGCTTTTGCCTCAGGCATCGTCACCGCAGTAACCGGGAGAATGATTTCGACCTCTTTTTCGGCGAATATGGCATCATTATCCTCCGCATGGCATTTGATCACCGCAGTTCCTTTTGAAACTCCAGTTACCACACCGCCGGTGTTGACCGTTGCCACCGCCGGGTCAGAGCTGGTCCATACAAGTTTCGTTGTGTCCGGGGCTGTTTCCAACACTTTTTCCACCGAAACGCTCAGCGTTGTTGTCTTGCCGGTGTACACGGGTTTCTCCTCGCCTGTAAGCGTGATCACCCTGTCACCATGTTCGATTGCCCAGGCCCGCATCATCTCGTTAATCTTCGCGGATAATCCCTCCTGGATTTCAACCAGTTCCTCCAGCGTGTAATCATCCCAGTTGAATTCCGTGCTGTGGGGTTCTTCCGCATAGGCACATACTGAAAACGCAGCCATGCAGCATAGAACAAGCATCATGATTATTGCAAGCACTCTTCTCATGGTTTTCTCTCCTTCACTTTATTATGATTCGGGAACCGTAGTATAAATATACCACAGATACTTTTGAAAGTCCTTTACTCGCAGCATTGACTTTTGTTTTTCTTTTGTAATTATTCTCGCATTCTTTCCACTTTTTGTCTCAACACACAGCAAATATGAAGCTTGCCATCCGTATATGAATGTTCTATAATTACCATAAATATACTTAATGACTCCGCAATTCTGCGGAAATGGGGCGCTTTATGGCTTATTCTGGTGTTGAAGAACACGGCGATCCTTCCCTGTTCTCTTATGTACAGCAGCATCTTAACGTGGACTTTTCTCTTGTCCGTGTTCTGAAAGAGGAATCCGATGCGAAGATTCTTCTACTCCGCCATTCTGTTTCCAGACAACTCTTTGTCCTTCGGGATTTTGCCGGAAATCCTGAGATTTACCGGGAACTGATGACGGTTTCCTCTCCTTTTCTCCCCAGAGTTTATGAAGTTGCATCTCAGGACGGCCGGCTTCTCGTGCTGGAAGAATATATTCAGGGGGATACTCTTTATTCCATTCTCGAGCATAGTCTGTTCTCACCCGGGAAAGCCCGTCGAATCACACTTCAGTTATGTAACGCCCTGCGGATTCTTCACAGCTTCGGAGCGGTCCACCGTGATGTGAAGCCCGAGAATATTATTCTGCGCGGAGATGAGGCCGTTCTGATTGATTTTGACGCTTCCCGCACTCAGAAACCTTCCGGTACGTCCGACACTGTTGTGCTCGGCACCACAGGGTATGCTGCACCGGAACAGTACGGCCTGTCCCAGACGGACGGCCGTGCGGATATTTACTCTCTCGGCGTTGTTCTGAATGTCATGCTCACCGGTGATCATCCTTCCGTCCGACTTGCAAAAGGTCATATGGGTCGTGTGATACGACGCTGTACAATGACAAACCCGGATCAGCGCTATTCGAACGTTCAGCGCCTTGCCGAAGCTCTTTGAAAAGGAGGGGGCTCATTCCGTTGAAAACCTGTATTCGTTGCGGGGCGGAACTGCCGGAGGATGCAAATCTCTGTCTGAATTGCGGGACGCATCAGTCCGATCCACATCCGATTCGCCCATATCGCCCATGGCGCAGGAGAGCTTTTTTTCTTCTTTTGGCCTGTGCGCTGCTCCTTGCGCTTCTCTTTCTTCCCCGTTCCGTTCATCTGCCGAAAACATATGATATCTCCGCACCGGAACTGACCTATTCTGACAGTGATAGACAATACTTTCTGTATCTCACTTGGCCGGTCACCCGCAGTGCACTTTCAGAGCCCACAGGCTCTGCTCATCTTCAGCTGCCGAAAGGGAACGAACAGGCAATTCCCAGTCTTCTCTATGTCCGTGATCCTGATACCGGGGAGAATCTCGCGGATGATTTTCTTCAGAAGCTGGCTCATTTCAATGTCCATGCAGAAGCACACGAGGCTTCTGAGAAGTTGAGTATCTCTTCTCCTTTCAGAGCTGAATCACTGAATGACGCTGCTCTTGCTGCCGACATTGAAGTTCGGTCGTCATCTGGTACAAATGATATTATCTGGACGCTTGAAATGTTAAATGGTGACCGAATCACTCTGCGCCACAGTCTTACCGTTGATCCGCTTCTCAATATGACCTACTCTTCCAAAGAGGTAGCGCTGGACACCATGGATGATCTCAGGGCGTTGCTGAACACAATTGCCGCTGACGATTTGAATAAAACCGTCACAGTATACCTTCCCGCCGTGGCTTATGAAGGTGACCTGACGATTCGTGACCGCGGACTTGAGCTGGTCGGGACATCCGAAAACGGGCATCAGACGACAATACACGGCCATCTTGTATTTGAAAGTCGAGAGATCCAGTACCCGGTACTGCGCAATATCAGCATCACCGGTCAGGATGGCGTCGGTATAACGTCTTCCACCACTCTTCAGCTTGAGCAGTGCAGTGTCCAGGGCTGGGATATCGGAGTTTTAGCCCGGGAAGGCGCCTGGGTCGGCATCCATAATTCGCTCTTTGAGGACAATCGTATTGGTTTTCAATTTGACAGTTCAACAGCTTCTTCGGCAGATGTTGAATACAGCGGGAATCGCTTTCTGAATAACGAGACTGCTGTCTCTCTTATCCACGTCCCCGGTTCAATGGAGCTGAGTTTTCCGAAGACTCTGTTTTCCGGCAATGATACAGATATCAGCAACCCCAACGATTGTCCCGTTGATACGCAGAATGCCGTTTTCAAGTAAAGCACATTGCCCTGACGATCTCTAAATCCCGGGGAAGCACTCTTCTTCCGGCTTAAAAAGGGTTTCTATGCGGACAACATATATAAAGAAGCACGTCTCAAATGAGACGTGCTTCTTTATATATGATTGTTTATTTGTTCAGATATCTGCTTTTCTCACTCCAGGAGCGGCGCTTCACCGACTTCATACAATGTATCGTTGACTCTGTTCAGTTCTATCCCGTGCATCAGCCCATGAAGAATGACGGCGTCCCGCTTGTCTCTGGCATAGAGCGGGGCATATCCGCACTGCTTCAGCAATGTCTGAGCTTTCTCCTCTTCAAGCCTCATTCCCAGGCAGATACAGAGCAGGCGGTTGCGTGACGGGACCCTTGTCCCGGAACAGATTTGATAGAGATAGGCCTCACTGATCCCCGCTGCACGGGCGATTTCCGCCTTGCTGCGTCCCTGCGACCGGAAATAACGATTGAGTGTCTCGCTAAATTCGCTGCGCTTCAGACTCTTGCCGTTTCTCTTCACAAAGTCGCTGAATTGTTCGCTCTGTTTCAAATCACGCAGTAATTCTGTTGTGTTTTTCCGTGTCTTTCTCGGCTCCATGCTTTCACCCCAGATTTCCGCTCAGGGCGGAGATCAGCGCCTTGGACGGGACGATTTTCCATCCGTCCCCGGTGAGCGTAAGCTCCACCCGGCATCCGACGGTGCCGTAATAATTCTGCGGCTGCTCCAGAAGTTTCATCATTGCCCGGTCATAGGCCATCCCCGCCGCTTCCGGGACATAGTTTCCAGAGGCGTCATAGATGCTCTCACGGTTCATCGTCCTGGCAAGGTCCAGCAGCTGAACTCTCGTCTCCGTCTGCAGGTCTTTCTGCATTTTTGAAAAATCCATCACCCGGAGCTGAATCTCCTGCCAGGCCCGGGTTTTCTCCACACTGCAGTTTCCGAGAAGCTGATGGCCCCAGCTTTGCTGCAGAGCATTTCGCACTGCCGCGTGCATTTCGTCCGTGGCCTCATTCAGGAGTCCGGACTGCGCCCCGTAAGCCAGGCAGGCATCCGCTGCCGCCGCATCTCCGCTCTCCAGCGCGCGGAAGAATCGGTCCACCGTGACGGGCGCCTCCTCTTCGGAGGCCGAGACAAAGCTCATCCCGCTCATTCCCGGGAAACACAGGATCATCGCCCCTGCCGTCAGCAGCACCGCGGCGATTCCGTACCAGAGATTCAGCCTGCTGCTCCTGTGCCGTATGGAGAACCAGATGAGGCAGGCAAGGACACCGGCCGCGATCAATCCCAGCGAGAGGATCGGGCCCAGTGTGAGTTCATGGATCCAGGTGTCTTCTGTTTTGGCCGCGGAAGGATTCTCCGCGCCTGTTTTGACCGTTTCTGTCCGCTGCGCGGTCTCCTGTGCCTCCGCCGCAGCTTCGGCCGCAAGCCTGTCCTGCTCCGCCGCGAGGGCGGCGGCCTGCTCTTCCTCTCTGACCCGTTCCATCCGTTCCGTGTACTTCTCCTGCGCATAGTCGCACATCAGCGTGCAGAAGTCCGTGAGCACACCGTAGGCGTTCTCCGTTCCCGTCGTGAAGAGGACAATGGCAATCGGGTCTTCCGTAAAGCACAGGGCGCAGTCGTTCAGATAGAGGATCGGATCCTCCGCATACCAGCCGTATTTATGGGCAATGTTAAAGCGCCGCTCCCGGAGCTTGAAATACTTCTCCGGCTCCGCGCGCTGCATGGTCTCGATCAGGCGGTCATAGCGCTCTCCTCCGTCATAAAGCTGCCGCAGGCAGGTGATCATTTGCCGCGGAGTGAAGAAGTTGTTTTCATAGTATTTGTCGTCGACATTGTCTGGATCTTCACCCATGATCGGGGCAATCAGAATCCGGTAGCGATGGTACAGGGTGGACGCGGGGTTTGTCTCGATTGTGGCCCCGGCGTAGTCCCAGAGCAGCTTGGCATATTCGTTGTTGGAGTCGATGATGGTGCCTTCCAGGAGCTGGGAATACCGATACCCGCCGATGGACTCATCCAGTGTGATCTTTCCCTCGGCGATCCAGTTCAGAAACAGCATGTTCAGCGGCACCTTGTACATGCTGCCGCTCACACGGTACTGATCTCCGTTATAGTAGTGCTCCTCCCCTGTCGCAAGGTTGTAATACCCCGCCGCGATGGTATCGGGGTTTGCGTCGTGTTCCTGCAGCATCAGCAGCAGCCTGGTCTCCCAGTCAGCCTGTCCGGGTACATTCTCTGCAGAGGAGCCGCCCTCTCCTTCCGTTATTTCATTTTCAGTGCCCGCCGTCTGCGGATCCTGCAGCGTGCTTCCTTCCGCCCACCCCGCCGGGAGCATGGAAAGCAGAAGGAACAGGCTCAGAAGCAGAGAAACCAGGCTGAATTGTCGTTTATTTCGTACTGTCATGGAAAGATCTTCTCCGGATATGCTTTATCAAGTAGTGTCTGGATTTTATTCTACCATTCCCTGTGAGAATTGCAAGGGAAATCTTTGCTCTCCTTTTCTCTCTACTCATAGGAGAGTCCGTTTTTTCAGAGGTTCTCCCCATAGTAGACGACCGATGATTGTGCATTTTTGAACGTTCGCTTGCCTTTTTCCCTATTTTGTATTATGCTGTTTCCAGCACCATGTAAAGGAGCGCTGAACAATGTCTTTTGTTGTCATGACCGATACGTCCGGCAATCTGCCGCGGCAGTATGTGCTGGACTATTCTTTAGAAATCATCCCGTTTTCCTATTATATCGACGGGAAGGAATACAATTCTGTAAAGGACCCCGATTTCGACGCCGAGGATTATTACGCAAAGATCAAGAAGGGCATGAAGGTTACCACTTCCCAGATCCCCCCGCAGCAGTATGCTGACTTCTTTGAGCCCCCGCTTCGAGAGGGAAAGGACGTCATTTTCATCTGTATGTCCTCGGGCATCAGCGGGTCCTGCAACTCTGCCAAAATTGCTGCCCGAATGATGATGGAGGCCTATCCCGACCGGATTGTGGAAGTGATCGACACCCGCGGCGCCTCTCTCGGCGAGGGCATTATCGCGCTCTATGCCGACCGGCTGCGCAGACTCGGACGCAGCACCGCCGAGGCGATTGCCGAGCTCTACGACCATGTGGAACGGATGTTCAATGTCTTCACGGTGGACGACCTGATGCACCTTCGCCGCGGCGGCCGTCTCTCCAACCTCTCCGCCGTGGTCGGAACGGTTCTCCAGATCAAGCCCCTCCTCAAGGGGAACGAAGAGGGAAAAATCGTAGCCTTCAGCAAGGTCCGCGGCAGAAAGCGTTCCATCGAGACCCTGGCGGAATACTATGACAAACTGGTCGTCGACCCCGAGAAGCAGATCGTCGGCATCGCCCAGGCGGCCTGCCGCGAGGATGCCGCCCGCCTCGCCTCCCTCCTCCGGAAGAATCACCCGCCGAAGGAGATTCTCACCGTTGAGTACGAGCCGGTCACAGGGTCTCATGTCGGTCCCGGCGCGCTGGCGCTGTTCTTTGAGAGCCGCGAAGGCGTCCGCTCCTTCAACGGCTGATCCTCTGTGTCATATCCGACTCTCCCTGACATTCCGGCAGAAACAAACGACAGGAGCTTTTCCCGAAAGCATCGGGGAAGGCTCCTGTCGATTTTATGGCACTGTCTTTCGGTACGTTTTTGGGAAAATCCCGTTTTCAAAACACCCCTAGGGTCTTGAAAACCAGAATCCACAGGAAGAAGCTCAGGATACTCACCGCAGAGGTTGTTACGACGATGTCCCCCGCCAGTTCCGCATCTCCGCAGTCCATCTGCTGAACCATGGTGAAGGAATTGACCGCTGTCGGCGAAGCAAAAATCCCGATCAGTCCGACAAAGTCCCCGCCCCGGATTCCCAGCAAAGCGGCCGTACCGAGCAGGACCGCCGGTGTCACGAAGAGCTTGACCGCCGTAACGGCAGCCAGCGGCCTGACATACCGCCCCAAGCCGTCAAAGCGGAAAAATGCCCCAAGCAGGAAGAGCTGAAGCGGGCTTGCGATCACGGAAAGGCTCGAGACCGTCTGTTCCAGGAGCCCCGGCAGACGAAGGCCCAGCAGCTGGCACAGAATTCCAAGCAGGGAGCTGACGATCAGAGGGTTTTTGGCCACCTCCAGAAGGACCTTTCGGACGTTGACCGTCCCGCCCCGGAAGCGTTCCAGCACGTATACGGAGAGGAAGTTGAACAGCGGCACCACCACCGCGATTAAAACCGTCACGGCCCCCAGCTGATCCGGGCCGACCAGGGCCTGCGCAATCGGAATTCCCATGATCACGAAATTGCTTCGGAAAATTCCCTGCGCGATCACGCCCTTCCAGTCCTCCCGCGGAACCAGATGCTTTACCGCGATATACGCCGCCGTGAACACCAGCAGCACGCCGCACACGGCATAGACGATCAGTCCCGGCTTGACGGCCGCGCTGAGATCCGAGCAGTAGATATTATAAAACAGCAGGCATGGGAGGAAAATCCGAAACGCAACCTTGTTGAAGCGCGGGACATCCTCTCTCGTCAGCACACCGGCCTTCTGCGACAGGAAGCCCGCCGCCAGCAGCAGGAACATCGGCAGAACCGCATTGGCCGAAAGCATGAAGTTTTCCAACCGGCACCCCTCCGCATGAGGAAAATGATAGCTCAGTATATCACAGTGTTCTCTGCTTGAACAGTTTTTTCTTCCTTCGTTTCCGACGTTCCGATCCTATCAGAGCTTCTTCACACGCAGTGCGCGGATTGCGTTGAGCACCGCAATCACCATCACGCCGACGTCCGCGAAAATCGCCGCCCACATGTTGGCGATGCCCAGCGCCCCCAGGATCAGGCACACAAACTTGACAGTCAGGGCAAACACGATGTTTTCATAGACAATGCGGATGCATTTGCGGGAAATCCGGATTCCCTTGGCAATTTTCATCGGGTCGTCGTCCATCAGAACGATGTCCGCCGCCTCGATGGCGGCATCCGAACCCATCGCGCCCATGGCGATGCCGATATCCGCCCGGGACAGCACCGGTGCGTCGTTAATTCCGTCTCCGACAAAGGCAAGCTTCTCTCGCCCGCTGCTGTTTTCCTGCAGCAGCTTCTCCACCAGGCTGACCTTGTCCCCCGGGAGCAGCTGAGCATGGTATTCGTCCATGCCGAGGTCTTTTGCCACATGGGCGGCGACCTTCTCTCCGTCCCCGGTCAGCATGACCAGCCGTCGGATCCCCGCATCCCGCAGCGCACGGATCGCCTCTTTCACATTCGGCTTTTCCAGATCCGAGATCACAATATGCCCCGCATAGGCGCCGTCCACGGCCATGTGGATGATGGTTCCGACGCTGCGGCATTCCTGATAGTCCAGTCCCAGGCGACGCATGAGCTTGTCGTTTCCGGCGGCAACTCTGTGTCCGTCTACCGTTCCGACCACGCCTTCTCCGCCGATTTCTTCGATGTCGGTGACGAGGCTTCGGTCTGTTTCCTTGCCGTACGCCCGCTGCAGGCTCTTGCTGATCGGGTGCGAGGACGCACATTCTACCAGTGCCGCGAACTCCAGCAGTTCTTCGTCCTCCATCGGACTGTGATGGATGCCGCTGACTTCAAACACGCCCTGCGTCAGGGTCCCGGTCTTGTCGAATACCACCGTCTTCACCCGTGACAACGTCTCGAGGTAATTGGAGCCTTTGACCAGAATTCCCTCATGGCTCGCCCCGCCGATTCCCGCAAAAAAGCTCAGGGGAATGCTGATCACCAGGGCACAGGGGCAGCTGATGACCAGGAAGGTCAAGGCCCGGTAAAGCCAGACGTTCCACTCCGCAGGCAGGCCAAGAATCACGCCCCGCACCAGCGGCGGCAGAATCGCCAGGGCCAGCGCGCTGTACACCACCGCCGGAGTATAGATTCTCGCGAAGCGGGAAATGAACTCCTCCGAGCTGGATTTCCGTGAACTCGCGTTCTCCACCAGCTCCAGAATCTTCGACACGGTGGATTCCCCGAATTCCTTTGTGGTCCGCACCTTCAGCAGGCCGCTCAGGTTGATGCAGCCGCTGATGATCTCATCGCCCTCCCGGCACTCGCGCGGTGCGCTCTCTCCGGTCAGGGCACTGGTGTTGAGTGTTGATCTGCCTTCCAGAATCACACCGTCGATGGGGACCTTTTCTCCGGGCTGGACCACGATCACGGTCCCGATCTCCACCTCGTCCGGATCCACCTGGGTAAGCACACCGTCTGTCTCGACGTTGGCATAATCCGGGCGGATATCCATCAGCTCGGCAATGTTCCGGCGGCTCTTCCCCAC
>CAMKEK010000039.1:0-9868 GCA_946411545.1 uncultured Clostridia bacterium | reverse complement strand
CTCGCCGCTCAGGCGGAGGAGCTGCGCCGGACCGAAAAACTTGAAGACACCCGCCGTCAGGCGGAGCTGCTCCAGGCAAACCTCTACCGCGTCCGCCGCGGCGACCGCGTGCTGGAGTGTGAAAACTACTACGAAGAAGATTCCCCCCTGGTGACGATCCCGCTGGACCCGATGAAAACGCCGCAGGAGAATCTGAATGCGCGGTTCAAGGAATACCGCAAGCTCAAGGGCGCAAAAGAGCACCTGACCAAGCTGATTGCGGAGGGGGAGAAGCAGCTGGAATACCTCAACAGTGTTCTGGACGAGCTCTCCCGGGCGCTCAGCGCCAGAGAACTCGACGAGATCCGCGCCGAACTGGAGAGCACCGGCTGGCTCAAGGCCCAGCGGCGGCAGAACCCGAAGAAGCGAAACGCCGTAAAAGCCATGGCGCCGATGCGCTTTGAGAGCCCGGACGGGATGGAGATTCTTGTCGGGCGCAACAACCTGCAGAATGACGAGCTCACCACACGGGAAGCCCGACGAACGGACTACTGGTTCCATGTCCAGCAGCTCCACGGCAGCCATGTGATTCTGCGCTGCGAAGGGCTGGAGCCCTCTTCGGTGGCCATCCGCGCGGCCGCGGAACTTGCGGCGTACTATTCGCAGGCCCGCGACAGCGGCCGCACCGCGGTGGACTACACCATGGTGCTGAATGTGAAGAAGCCTTCCGGTTCGCTGCCGGGAAAGGTGATCTACCGGAACTATCGCACGATGATTGTGGATGCGTCCGCCGCGGCCGGGGAAGGAGCACAGGCATGAAACTCAGCGTCGTGATCCCCGTATACAACACCGAGGCCTGGCTGGAAAAGTGCCTGGATTCGCTGCTCCCGAAGGGGTACGAAGGCTCCGGCGCAGCTCAGGCGAGCGAGGCGGACCTGGAACTTGTCTGTGTCAACGACGGTTCCACGGACGGCTCCGCCGTGATCCTTCAACAGTACGCCGAGCGCTATCCCGGACTGATCTCCGTTATCGAGACCCCCAACGGAGGCCTCGGCCACGCGCGGAACACAGGCCTCGAGGCCGCAAGAGGGGAATATGTCCTGTTTGTCGACAGCGACGACTACCTCACGCCGGGGGCTGTGGAAGAGATGCTGGATGTTCTGGAGCGGAACCCGGGGACAGACGCGGTGGTGTTCGACCTCATGTATGTGGATGAGGAAGGACGCGAGCTCCGCTGTGTCCGGGGCACGGAACACGAGAGTGAATTCTCCTTTGCCGCCGACCCGACATTTCTTTTTTCGGCGCATAATGCCGTAAACAAGCTCTGGAGACGGGAGCTGTTTCTCTCAACGGGGATCCGCTTCCCGGACCGTCTGTGGTTTGAAGATCTGGCGACGGTGCCGAAGCTCTGCCTTAAGCTGAAACGGATTCTCCCGATCCGGCGGGCGTGGTACCGCTATTATCAGCGCCCCGGCTCCATCATGAGCGCCGCCCGGGCGGAGAAAAACCTCGACATGCTTGCGGTGGCGGAGACCGTGGAGCGCTATTACCGCGAGGAGGGCGCTTTTGAGCGCTATCTTCCGGAACTCACGTACAAGTTCTGGTATGAGGAGCTGCTGGCCTCTGTCACCCGCGTGAACCGGATTGATCCTCACAGTGCGATCCAGGGGCAGCTGCGCGACGACTATCTGCGCCGTTACCCTGCGTTTCGAAAAAGTCCTTATGTCCGTCATGCACCGCTGCGCCTGCGCCTTCTCACGGATGCGATCTGCCGGGGCGACTGGCGCGCGGTGAAACTGATGACCGACTTGAACAACAAAAGGAAAGGCCGTTGAAACCATGAAGAAGAAAGAGATCGAAGAAAAAGAAAAACTTCCACCCGATGTACAGCTGCGCCTGGACCTGTACGACTGGATCCAGTCGCTGATGGTGGCGCTGGTGATCTGCATTGCGCTGTTCATCTTCGTTGTCCGCGTGATTGACGTGAGCGGGTCCTCCATGTTCCCGACGCTGCACAACGGCGACAAGATGATCGTCTCCAATCTGTTCTATGAGCCAAAATACGGCGACGTGATCGTCTTCAAGACCGACACCTACGACCCGAACAAGGCCCTGGTCAAGCGGGTCATCGCCACCGAGGGCCAGGAGATCAGCCTGGACTTTGACCGCGGTGTGGTGTACATCGACGGAAAGCCCCTGGAGGAGGACTATATCGCGGAACTTACCAAGACAAAGCTGGACTTTATCGGCCCGCAGACGGTGCCGGAGGGACATATCTTCGTCATGGGGGATAACCGCAATGCCTCGACAGACAGCCGCAAGAAGGAAATCGGCATGGTCGATACGCGAATGATTCTTGGCCGCGCGTTTTATGTAGCCTTCCCGTCCGGAGACATGGGATGGATCAACTGAATATCCAGTGGTATCCGGGGCACATGACCAAGGCGCGCCGCATGATGGAGGAGAGCCTCCACCAGGTGGACGCCCTGTGTGAGATCCTGGATGCCCGAATCCCGAATGCCAGCCGGAATCCCGAGATCGACACGCTGGCCGCGGGAAAGCCGCGCCTTGTGGTCCTTAACCGCGCGGACCTGGCGGACCCGGCGCTCACAAAGCGCTGGAAGCAGCACTATGAAGACCGGGGCTTTGCGGTCCTGGACTGCGACGCGCGCACGGGCAAGGGCTGCGGCGCTTTTGCACCTGCGGTGCGGCGTCAGCTTGCCGAGCGCCTGGACCAGTGGCGCGAGAAGGGCCAGACCGGACGAAAGCTCCGCGTCATGGTTGCCGGGATTCCGAATGTCGGCAAGTCAACCTTCATCAACCGTGTTGCAGGCCGGAAGGCCGCGGCGGCGGGGGACAAGCCCGGCGTTACCCGGGGAAAGCAGTGGATCGCCGTGGACAACTCGCTGGAGCTGCTGGACACACCCGGCATCCTCTGGCCGAAGTTTGAAGACCCGGCGGTCGGAGAGCTGCTTGCCGTGACCAATGCCATCAAGGCCGAGGTCGTGGACCGGGAAGCTCTGGGGGCCCGCTTCCTGCAGCGCCTGTGCGCGCTCTATCCGGAGGCGGTGCGGGAGCGCTACAAGCTGGACCCGGACCCGGAGGCCGCGCCCTGGGAGCTGCTGGAGCGCGCGGCAAGAAAAAGAGGCTTTCTCGTCTCCGGCGGGGAAGCCGACATTGAGCGTATGGCAAACACTCTGCTCACCGAGTACCACAGCGGGAAACTGGGCAGACTCACGCTGGAAGCGCCGAATCAATGAGCAATGTTAAATGAGAAATGAGAAATTGGGCGGGAAGATGGAAAAGCTGGACCTCTGGGAAATCGAACGGGAGCTGCACACCCAGGGCGTCGGCCTGATCTGCGGTGTGGATGAGGCCGGACGCGGACCCCTGGCGGGGCCGGTCTGCGCGGCCGCGGTGATCCTGCCTGCCGAGGCGGAGCTGCCGGGCCTGAACGACTCGAAGAAGCTCTCGGAAAAGAAACGGGAACAGCTGTTCCCGGAGATTCAGCGGATTGCCCTCGCCTGGAGTGTGGCCTTTGCCACGGTGGAAGAGATCGAGGAACGGAACATCCTCGGCGCGACCATGCTGGCCATGAATCGCGCCATCGCGGGGCTCAGCCTGAAGCCGGAACTTGCCCTGATTGACGGGAACCGGAATAAGGAGATCGAGATGCCGAGCCGCTGCGTCGTCCACGGCGACGCACGCTGCGCCTCCATCGCGGCCGCGTCCATCCTCGCAAAAGTTAGCCGTGACCGCCTGATGGTGGAGCTCTCCCGGGAATATCCGCAGTACGGCTTTGAACAGCACAAGGGCTACGGAACCAGGGCACACTATGAAGCCCTGCGGGAGTATGGCCCCTGTCCGGCGCATCGGCCGAGTTTCCTGTGATGGCACTGTACACCATCGGAGACCTGCACCTCTCGCTTGCCGGCGACAAGCCGATGGACAAGTTCGGAGAAGCCTGGCAGAATCACCCCGAGAAGCTGCGCGAGGGGTTTCGCGCGCTGGGGGAGGATGATCTGACCGTCCTGTGCGGCGACCTGAGCTGGGCCATGAGCCTGAAGGAAGCGGAAGCGGATTTTCGCTTTATCCATGAGCTCCCTGGAAAAAAGCTGATCCTCAAAGGGAATCATGACTACTGGTGGAGCACGGCCACAAAGGCATACAAATTCTTTGGCGAGCAGGGCTTTGACAGCATGGAGATTCTTCATAACAACGCCGTCATCTGGAATGATGTTGCGCTTTGCGGCACGAGGGGCTGGTTCTATGAAGAAGACCACGGCACCGAGCACGACCGGAAGATGATGCTTCGTGAAATCCAGCGTCTTGAGACCTCCCTGAAGGCGGGAGGCGACCGGGAGAAGATTGTCTTTCTCCACTACCCGCCGGTGTTTCGGAACTACCGCTGTGAAGAGATCCTGCGCCTGCTGCAGGACTACGGGGTGCACCGTTGCTATTACGGCCATATTCACGGACGCGGGATTCCGCTGGCGTATAACGGCTGGATCGGCTGTACGGAGTTCAAACTGGTGAGTGCCGACGCCGTGGGATTTGTCCCGGTCCGGATCCTTTGAAGCGAGGGGCGTGTTTTGCCGCGGATTCGTGATCGGAGAACCGCGGGCGGAAGCCGAAGAACGGAGAGGAGAGAGACCGTGTGAGCAAAGGCCCGGACCGTGCGGAACTGGGAGCGCTGGGAGAACGCCTTGCAGCGGAGCACCTGGCGGAGCGGGGATACCGGATCGTGGAGAGAAATTTCCGCTGCCGCATGGGTGAGATCGACCTCATTGCCCGGCGTGGAAACGAGCTGGTCTTCACCGAGGTGAAACTCCGGAAGGATGCCTCTCACGGGGAGGCGCGGGAATTTGTCACCGCTTCCAAACAGCGAAAGCTCCTCCTGACGGCGGAATACTATCTGGCGGCCAGACCCTGGGCCCAGGACCTGCAGGCCAGATTCGACGTGATCGAAGTATATGCGCCGCAGGGAACAGAGGAAAACTGCAGCATTTTCCATCTGGAGAACGCTTTTTCCTGAACCGCTCTGTGAGGAATTCCCCGGCAAAAAAGGCTTTTCAATTTGCCTCCGATGTGGTATGATACCCCAGAAAGAAGGGAACGATCTTGCCGAAGCAGCTGGGCATCAAAAAAATTGCGGACAACCGCAAGGCATTTCATGAATACTTTGTCCTGGAACGCTTCGAGGCCGGGATCGAACTGGCGGGTACGGAGGTCAAGTCCGTCCGTGCCGGTCAGGTGAACCTGAAGGACTGCTTCTGCACCATCAAGGACGGGGAGCTGTTCGTTCGGGGCATGCATATCAGCCCGTATGAACACGGGAACATCTTTAACCGGGATCCCGTCCGGGCACGTCGGCTGCTGATGCACAAGCGGGAGATCATGAAGCTCCAGGCCCGTGTGATGCAGGACGGTGTGGCACTGATCCCGCTGTCGCTGTATTTTAAGGACAGCCGGGTGAAGGTGGAGCTGGGCCTGTGCAAGGGAAAGAAGCTGCACGACAAGCGTGAAAGCGACGCGGAGCGCGAGTCCAGACGAGAGATTGATCGAGCGATGAAAGAAAGGAATTACTGAGATGGCAAATCCTGTTGTGACATTTGAAATGGAAAACGGCGATATCATCAAGGCGGAGCTTTATCCGGAGATCGCCCCGAACACGGTGAACAACTTTATTTCGCTGGTGAAGAAGGGCTTCTATGACGGCCTGATCTTCCACCGGGTGATTCCCGGCTTCATGATCCAGGGCGGCGACCCCAAGGGAATCGGCATCGGCGGCCCCGGCTACAGCATCAGAGGCGAGTTCCGGGCCAACGGCTTTCAGAACGATCTGAAGCATGACCGCGGCGTCCTGTCCATGGCCAGAGCGATGGATCCGAATTCCGCCGGAAGTCAGTTCTTCATCATGCACGATGTCGCCCCGCATCTGGACGGCCAGTACGCGGGCTTCGGCAAGGTGATCGAGGGCATCGAGGCCGTCGACCATGTCGCGGCGGTCCGCACGGACTACAACGACAAGCCCCGGATTCCCCAGGTCATGAAGAAGGTCACGGTTGAGACCTTCGGCGTCGAGTATCCGGAACCTGAAAAGGTATAACGGGACCGTTCGTTTCCTTTAGAGGAATCCGGCATCGTTTGAAGGTGTTACTTGCCTTTTACCTGTTATTCGGTTTCAATGGGGATCCTGTAAACATTATTTCCAAATAGTGTTTACACCCCTTTTATGGGGATGTACCGGTTTCGACGGGGGTATGGAGGCAGGAATAGCGGGCAGATGCGCCTACCATCTTTAAAATGGGCATTCTTATAAATTAAAGAACGACGATAACGCTGTTCTCCTCGCTGCTTAAGCAGTGAGCGTCCCACCCGGGAGGACCACGGCCCGGGATGGGGCGTCGACGAGTGGTGAACGTGCATATGCTAAGCTTTGCGCATATCATGAATCATGAAGCTACCAAGTCCCTGAGCATGACGGCATGCGCTGGGGCGAGGGAATGTAAATTACCGTCTGCGCCCGGAGAAGTTTCTGTTAAAGTGCTTTCGGACAGGGGTTCAACTCCCCTCATCTCCACCATTCGGACGGCCTTCAGCGAACACTGCAAGATGTCCGCTGGAGGCCTGTTCATGTTCCCGTATTTTGCCGCAGACTTGCGGCTTTGAAAAACAATCTTTTGAAACCGTATCGTACGATAAATCGGAGGTGCACAACTATGTGGACAAATCAGGAAGTAAAGGAAAAGGCCAGAACTGCTTTTAAGGCAAACTACTGGCCCTGCGTCGGCATTTCGCTGCTGATGAGCGTTCTTACAGGAGGAACAACGTTTTCGTCCAGTGCTCAGGGGAACAGCTCTGACATGCAGAACGCCCTTGAATCCGGCCAGACGGAAGTCCTCGCAGGCTTCTTAATCGCATTTGGGATCGTGAGCATCATCAGCCTTCTGGTGAAGATCTTCATCGCCAACCCCGTTGAAGTCGGCGGATACCACTTTTTCCAGAAGAACACCGAAGAGCCGGGTGCCCCGTTCGGGCTGATCAAGACAGGATTCCAGAATTACGGACATACCTTTGCGACCCTGTTTCTGCGTGACCTGTTCCTGGTCCTGTGGGGGCTGCTTTTTATCATTCCCGCTCTGATCAAAGGTTATTCCTACTGCATGGTTCCCTTCATTCTGACAGAGCATCCGGAACTGTCGGCGACGGAGGTTATCACACGCTCCCGCGAGATGATGAACGGACACAAATGGCGTGCGTTTGTGCTGGATCTGAGCTTCATCGGCTGGATCCTCCTCGGTGTGCTCACGCTTGGACTCGGACTCATCTTCTGGACGGAGCCTTACATGTACAGCACCCGTGCAGCGCTCTATCTGAAGCTCAAGGAAGAGCAGAGTATCGACTGAGATGTGTCGGAGGACGACTGCTGAACCTTACTGAAAATGACTGACAGAACCCTCCCGGAAGAGATTTCGGGAGGGTTTCACAGCGGAAAGGAAGCTTATGCAGAAAAACTGGTATCGCCTGGATACGGCGGCGCTCATTTTCCCGGCGACGATCCGACGGGACTGGTGCAATGTGTTCCGGCTGTCCGCGGGGCTCACGGAGCCGGTGGACCCTGCCGTCCTGCAGCAGGCGACGGACGACTTGAGAAAGCGCTTCCCGTCTTACTTCGTGACGCTGCGTCGGGGCATGTTCTGGTACTACCTGGAAGAGAGCGCGGCTCCGGTGCTGGTGCGGGAGGACTATGCTTATCCGCTGACCTTCATGTCAAGCAGAGAACTGAAGCGCAACTGCCTGCGGGTGCTTTACTACCGGAACCGGATTGCGGTGGAGTTCTTCCACTCGCTGACGGACGGACGGGGCGGAAGCGTCTTCCTTGCAAATCTTGTGGCCCGCTATCTGGAACTGAAACACGGGATCGCGATTCCACGCACCGAGCTCATCCGGGATCCCGCAGAGCCGCCGCGGGCGGAGGAGCTGGAAGACAGCTTTCTCAAAAACGCGGCAGAGGTCCAGGCGGACCGGACGGAGGAAATCAGCTATCGCCTCCACGGCACCCCGGAGAAGGAGGGCTTTCGCACGCTGACAACCGGCATTGTGCAGACCGAAGCGCTTGTCGCAGCGGCGCACCGATACCATGTCTCGGTAACGGCGTTTCTCGCGGCGGTAATGGCGGAGAGCATTATCTCCATGCAGAACGAAGAACGGCCACGCCGAAGACAGCGGCCGGTGAAAATCACGATCCCGGTGGATCTTCGGCGGCTTTACGGAAGCAGCACGCTGCGGAACTTCTCGCTGGTGCTGAACATCGGCGCGGACCCGAGATACGGCGACTACAGCCTTGAAGAGCTCTGCAGCACCATTTTCCACCAGCTTCGGGCCTATGCGACACCGCAGCACATGGCCGGAATGATTGCCGCCAATGTCCAGCCCCAGCAGCTGATTGTGCTGCGGCTGGCGCCGGTGTTCCTGAAAAACATCGTGATGAACGCGGTCTACCGGCGCACCGGAGAGAGCTTCGGCTGCCTGAATATCTCGAACATCACAAATGTGGATCTTCCCGAGGAGATGCATCCCTATATCGAGCGGATGGAGTTTATCATCGGCCCCCAGCGCAGTTATCCGAACAACTGTTCGGTTCTCAGCTATGGCGGCAGAACCTATATCAACATGATCCGCAATATCCACGAGTCGGAGCTGGAGCGCCGCTTCTTCTCGAGGCTGGTAGACCTGGGGATTCCGGTGGAGATCGAAAGCAACAGGAGATAGAAAAATGTATTGTGTCAAGTGTGGAGTAAAACTGCAGGACGGGACCGAGACCTGCCCCCTTTGCCAGACACCGGTCTGGAACCCGGAGCAGCTTGTGCGGGAGAGAAGCTTCCCGGACAGTCTGCCGGAACGGCACCGTGAGTCCGGGCGGACGCTGGCCATGGCAATGACGGTGCTGGCCATCGTGGAGATCATTGTCGTGATAATCGTCTGCTTCCGGCTCTACGGCGAACTGCGCTGGGGCGGCTACGTCATCGGCGGTATCGCCCTGTTCTACGTAATTGCCTTTCTGCCGCAGTGGTTCCATGCGCCGAAAGGGGAGGTCTTTGTGCCGCTGGATCATGCGGCGGCGGCTCTGTACGTGCTTTATATCTGTATGAAAACCGGAGGGCACTGGTTCCTGAGCTTTGCGCTGCCGATTGTGATTGCAAGCTGCCTGATCTCCACGGCGATGATCTGCCTGCTGAAGTATGTACGGGGCGGACGGCTCTTCATCTTCGGCGGTTTCCTGATCGTGATGGGCGGCTTCACGATGCTGGTGGAGTTCTTTGAGCATCTGACATTCGGAACGCCGATGTTCCGCTGGAGCCTCTATTCGCTCAGCGGCTTTGCGGGGGCGGGGATCTTTCTGCTGCTCTGCGGGATTATTCCGTCCATGCGCCATGAGCTGGAACGGCGGTTCTTCTTCTGAGGGCGGCATGAAAAAACACCTGTTTATCACCGAAAAGCACAGTCTTCCGGTGAGCGACCACAAGATCCGCCTGCTGGTCCTGAAGCCGCTGGAGCGGCATCCGCATCCGGTGCCGGGCGTGCTCTGGGTTCACGGCGGAGGGTATCAGTCCGGCTCCGCGGAAGAGATCTTCGGCACACGGGCGCTGTCCCTGGTGGTAAAGTTCGGCGCGGTGCTGATCGCGCCCAATTACCGCCTCTCCAGGCACCATCCCTATCCCGCCGCCCTGCAGGACTGTTACACGGCCCTGCTCTGGCTGAAGGAGCACGCGGAGGAATTGGGGGTGCGATCGGACCAGATTATGGTCGGCGGCGAGAGTGCCGGCGGGGGAATGGCGGCGGCACTCTGCATGCTGGCCCGGGACCGCGGCGAGGTGAACATCGC
>CAMKEK010000038.1:0-10120 GCA_946411545.1 uncultured Clostridia bacterium | reverse complement strand
GTCCATCTCCATCTTGCCCTCTGCCCCCAGGAAAAGGATCTCGCAATCCGGAAGAAGTTCCCGCAACCGCTGTGCCACAGCGATCGCGGGATTGATGTGCCCTGCGGTCCCGCCGCAGGTAAGAATAAATTTCATCACAGAACTTTAAAACCTCTCAAACACGATCAGGAACGAGAAGACCATGCACAGGAGCGAAACCCCAGTGTACAGGACGAAAATTTCCTTCTCCTTCCACTTTCTTCCCGTCCATCCGCCCAGCTCCAGGTGGTGATGGAACGGGGCCATTCGGAAAACGCGCTTGCCGTGGGTAATTTTGAAATAGCCGACCTGAATGATGTCCGAAAGTGTCTCAATAATAAACATGACGCACAGCGGGATCAGAATCAGCGGCATATCATAGGCGAAGGCCATCGCCGCAATTGCGCCGCCCAGGAAGAGGCTTCCCGTATCGCCCATAAAGACCTTAGCGGGATTAAAGTTGAAAACCAGAAAGCCCATCAGGCCGCCTACCATCGCGGAGGCGAAGAGCCCGAGCCACGTATACTCCTCCCCCCAGGCAAAGGTGACCAGCACATAAAACAGGAATATCGGAATGGAGGTTCCTGTCGCAAGGCCGTCAATGCCGTCGGTAATGTTCACGGCATTCACCGTGCCGACGATCACAAAAACCGCAAAAAAGTAATAGAACAGCGGCGGCACAGCGATGATTCTGCCGGAGAGCGGCAGGTACAGCGAGGTATGCAGGAAGCCAAGACGCTTCATCAGAAGCAGGAAGATCAGCGCCGCAACCAGCTGCAGCAGAAACTTCGCTCTGGTTGAGAGGCCGAGATTCTGTTTTTTCCGGATCTTCTGCCAGTCGTCCAGAAGCCCGATGGCACCGAATACCAACGCGAACAGCAGCACAAAAATATGCTCATAGTGTCCCTTCAGCATACCGGAGAAGCCCAGCGTCAGGCAGACAAGAATCTCCGCCAGGATGAACATCACCCCACCCATGGTGGGGGTTCCGCTCTTGCCGGAGTGCTGTTTGAGTTCTGTTTTGATCTGCTGCCTGGCTTTTTCCTTTTCCAGCCAGGGGATATACCATTTTCCGAAAGCAGTAACGAATAAGAACGCAATCATGAATGCGCACAGCAGCTGTATCGTCATGGTTTCAGTCCTTCTCTCTTTCTTTCAGATAATCAGCAACAATTTCCCTCTCGTCCATATGATGCTTTGTATGGCCGATAATCTGATAGTCTTCATGTCCTTTTCCCGCGAGGAGAATTACATCTCCGTCTCCGGCGAGGTCGATCGCCCGGTGTATGGCCTCCACGCGATCACAGATCCGGATCCAGGGCGTTGTACTTCCCACCAGGCCCGGTTCAATTTCATCAATAATACGTTCCGGATCCTCCGTCCGCGGGTTGTCGCTGGTCACGATCACCAGGTCGGATAGCTCCGCGGCGATCTTTCCCATCAGCGGCCGTTTCAGACGGTCCCGGTCCCCGCCGCATCCGAAGAGGCAGATCAGCTTTCCCGGTGTTGCCTCCCGGAGACTGCGCAGGACTTTTTCCAGCGCATCCGGCTTGTGGGAATAATCAATGAGAATATGGTAGTTTCCGTCCGTGGGGACAGACTCCAGCCGGCCCTTGACGCCCCGGGCGGTGGCGAGGGCTTTCGCGCTCTGCGCAGGCGTGATCCCTTCCGAGTACGCAGCGGCCATGACGGCAAGCGCGTTCGACACGGAGAATGACCCCGGAATGTTCAGCCGGGTCTCAGCCGTCTCTCCCCCGAGCACCGCGTCAAAGCAAACCATGTTCGGGAAAAGCCGGATGTTTTCCGCGCGGAGCTCCGCGCTGCTCTCTGTTCCGAAGGAATGCAGCCGACAGGAGACGCCTTCCGTCATATACGGTGTCCAGCTGTCATCGGCATTCACCCAGGCCGTCCGGCACTGGGAAAAAATCTTTTTCTTCGCCGCTGCGTAATTCTCCATCGTCCCGTGAAAATCCAGATGGTCCTGGGACAGATTCATATATACCGCGGTGTCAAACTCGATTCCCGCCACACGGCTGAGCTCCAGCGCATGGGAAGAGACTTCCATCACCACATGACTGCAGTGTTCTTCCGCCATCCTGTGAAAGAGGCGATGCAGTTCCAGGCTCTCCGGGGTGGTGAATTCCGAAGGAATGGCTTCCTGCCCGATCCAGATGCCGGTCGTGCCGATCAGGCCGACTTTCGCCCCGCAGCTCTCTTCCAGCACATGCTTCAGCAGCGTGCTGACACTGGTTTTCCCGCTGGTGCCGGTGATACCGATCATCCGCATTTTGGAGGCGGGACTGCCATAAAACACACTGCTGCAGACGGCCAGCGCGTGGCGGCTGTCCCGAACCTGCACATAAGGAATATCGTGCTCCGGAGGGACCTCACAGAGGATCACCGCGGCTTTTCGTTCAATCGCCTTCGGGATGAAGCGGTGTCCGTCGGTTTCAAAGCCCCGGATCGCGACAAAGAGGTCTCCTTCTTCTGTTTTTCGGGAATCGTAGCTGATGCCGCGGATTTCCGTCTCCGGATCCGCGGTCGCGGAGATAATCTCCAGCTGATCAAGCAGTGTTTTCAGTTTCATTCTTATATACGTTCTGCCACCCGCAGCTTGGCGCTCCGCGCACGCGGATTAACCGCGCACTCCTCCGGATTCGGCAGAATCGGCTTTCTTGTTATCGTTTTCAGGGTCTGACGGAACCCGCAGGTGCAGATCGGCGCTTCCCGCGGGCAGGTGCAGCCGTGTTCCCTCGCCGCAATTGCCTGTTTGACAATCCGGTCTTCCAGGGAGTGGAAGGAGATGACACAGAGTCTCCCGCCGGGATTCAGCCGGTCCGGTGCCGTCTGCATCATGCGCTCCACTTCGCCGAGTTCATCGTTGACCTCAATGCGGATCGCCTGGAAGCAGCGCTTGGCAGGATGCTGTTTCTCCCGCAGGGCTGCCGCCGGCATTGCGCTTCGGATGATCTCCGCCAGTTCCATTGTCGTGTTGACCGGGTGTTCCCGGCGCTTTCTGACAATTTCCGCACTGATCCGGCGGGCATAGCGTTCCTCCCCGTAGAGGAAAAAAATCCGGCTCAGCTCCGCTTCTTCATAGCGATTGACGACCTCCCAGGCGGATTTTGCCTGGCTGCGGTCCATCCGCATATCCAGCGGCGCGTCCAGACGATAGGAAAAGCCTCGTTCCGCCTCGTCCAGCTGCGGCGAGGAGACGCCGAGGTCGAAAATCATTCCGTCTACCGCGGGGATGGAGAGTTGATCCAGAATCTCTCCCAGAGCGGCAAAGCTTCCGTGGACCAGCCTGACGCGGTCTCCGAAAACCTTCAGCCGCTCCCCGGCCCGCTCGATTGCAGTCTCGTCCCGATCGATCCCGATCAGGATTCCGCTCGTGAGCCGTGAGGCAATTGCGGCGGAGTGTCCGCCCAGGCCCAGGGTACCGTCCAGATAGATTCCGTTCGGCCGGATCTTCAGCTGTTCGACGCTCTCTTCCAGCAGGACCGAAACATGCTCCGCCATCAGAACTCCAGCTCCTCCAGCACCGCGGCAATATTCTCCGGCGCAGTCTCCTCTACAAAGACTTTATGCCAGCTCTCACTGTCCCACAGTTCCGCATGGTTGTTGCAGCCGACCACCGTGACGTTCTTCACCAGGCCGGCCCAGTCCCGCAAATTCTGGGGCAGAAGAACCCGCCCCTGTGCATCCAGATCACAGCGAACCGCATACGCGAACAGCGGCCGCATCTTACGCTGGCGGACATAGGGAAGGGCGTTGACCTTTTCCGTGAGCTGATCCCAGTTTTCCTTGCTGTAGACGCTCAGGCAGCGGTCCATGGACAGGGTGACAAACACCGACTGCCCCAGTTCTTCCCTGAGGCGGGCCGGGATAAAAATTCTTCCCTTGTTATCAAGTGCATGCTGATACTCACCCGTCACCGTTGTCACCTCTTCTCCCACAATCCACCACTTTGCACCACTATGCTCCACTATTATAGGGTAGACGCCTGGAAAAATCAAGGACTTCTTTTGCTTTTTTTCGATTTGTCATTTTGCGCAAAAGGACCGCCCCGAAAAGGGCGGTCCTTTCAAAATAACGATTCTTTTCCGGTCATTGGAAGGAGATAAAGTCCTTCTCCTCCGGTTCACGCTCACGCCTTGCCTGAGGTGCGGTCGGGCGGTTCCCGTTTGCCGAACGAACGGCCGAATGTGCGGACTGGATGGTCTCCAGGGAGTTGCGCAGGCTCTCTTCGGCCTGGCGCATCACGTCGTCCACATAGTCGCCGGCTACGCGGCGAAGCTCCGCACTCTTTGCTTCCGCATTGGAGATCATTTCCGCGCTTCTCGAACGGGCAATGCGGATAATCTCCTGCTCTTCAATCATGGAGCGGGCCTTCTCCTCCGAACTCTTGCGGAGAGACTCGGCCTCTTTCTTCGCGTTCCCGATGAACTCGTCCCGGGCGGCAACAAGCCGCTTTGCCTCTGCAAGAGCAGACGGCATGGAGGCTTTGATTTCATTGATGAGATCCAGTGCCTTTTCACGTTCGATGATGCATTTGTCGTTGCCCAGCGGGACACCCCAGGCTTCCGAAATCATGCTGTACAGTGTGTCCAGCAGTTCAATGACGTCTCCCTGCTCCATCAGGTTTTCCTCCATAATTTGGCTTTTTCTTCAATATCCGGAATCAGCTCCGTAGGCACCAGGCCGGTGAGATCCGCTCCATAGGTGGCCATTTCCCGTACAACGGAAGACGAGAGGAAGGTGTATTTCTCACTCGCCGTCAAAAACATGGTCTCAAGTTCCGGATTGATCTTCTTGTTAATCAGATTCATCTGGAACTCATAATCAAAGTCCGAAGCCGCCCGCAGGCCCTTGACGATCACGGCGTTCTCATACCGCCGCGCATACTCCGCCAGCAGGACGTCTGCCGTATCAACCCGAACATTGGGATAGCGCACCACCGCACGTTTCACCATCCCGACGCGTTCGTCGATTGTAAACATCGGGGAGGTCTTCGTGGCATTGAGCATGACACAGACGATTACCTCGTCAAAAATCTTCGCGCTGCGGCGGATAATATTGAGATGTCCGAGGGTAATTGGGTCGAAGCTCCCCGGGCAGATTGCAATGCGTTTGTCACTCATAGCTATTGTTCGTTCTTACTGTAAATACAGATTTTCACATTGCCGTAGCGTCTTTCCCTCTGTTTGCGATAAGGCGGTGTAAGTTCGGGAAGTTCCGTTCCGGCGCGTGCTTCACACACTATTATACCACCTTCGGTCAAGTTGTCAACGGCATTTATCCGTTCCAGAACTGCCTGATAGAGGCCTCCGTCATAGGGAGGATCGATGAAAATGACGTCAAACTTCTCGCCCCGCGCCAGATACGAAAGCGCGTCCGTCTGCAAAACCGTTCCCTCGAGACCGCAGCGCTTCAGGTTTTCCCGGATCAGCTGTACGGATGTCCTGCTGCTGTCGGTAAAGACAGCCTCCCTTGCGCCCCGGCTCAGGGCTTCAATGCCAAGCTGTCCCGTACCGCCGAAGAGATCCAGGATTCTTCTCCCTTCCAGGTCAAACTGCAGGATGTTGAACATCGCCTGCTTCACCTGATCCGCGGTCGGGCGAACCGCATCCCCTTCCGGGCTCTTCAGTTTTCTTCCTCCTGCGATGCCGGTGATGACCCGCATGCGCTCGCCTCCTCATGAAAGTATCGATACACCGCCTCTGCAGCGCTCTGCGGCAGGACCGTTCTCAGCGTCTCCGTATCCGCCTCGCGGATGGCACGGAGCGAACGAAAATGCTGGAGCAGGTCATTTTTTCGTTTCGGTCCGATTCCCCCGATTTCATCCAGCGTTGACGCGAAGCTCTCGTTGCGCAGATGTCGCTGATAGGTGATGGCACTGCGGTGGGTCTCCTCCTGGATCGTACCGATCAGGGAAAAAACCGCCTGATTTCCGGCGATGCCGATCTCTCTGCCGTCTGCGGTCATCAGCGCCCGGGTACGGTGGCGGTCATCCTTCACCATGCCAAAGCAGGGCACCTTCAGGCCGAGGTCCGCAAGGGCGCGCTCCGCCGTTGCGGTATGGACATCACCGCCGTCAATCAGCAGCAGATCCGGCAGAGGAGCAAATTTTTCATCCCCGTCCAGATACCGCTGGAACCGGCGCGTCACCGCCTGGTACATGCTGGCATAATCGTCCGGCGTTTCCAGATCCCGGATCCGGAACTTTCGGTAGGCGGACCTGCGCGGCTTGCCGTCCTGGAACACCGTCATGGCGGCAACGATCCCCATGCTTCCGAGATTTGAGATATCGAACGCTTCGATCCGGTGGGGGAAGGCTTCCAGTTCCAGTGCCTTCTGAAGCCACTCCAGGGTCTTGTTTCGACGCTGTTCCACGGTGGTGCGGCGGATGATTTCCTCACGGGCGTTCAGCTGGGCGCTCTCCACCAGACGCAGCCGCTCTCCCCGTTTCGGGACTTCAAGATAAACCCGGCGCCCGTACTGTTCCCCGAGCAGCTGTTCCAGTTCTTCCCGGCCTTCCATCTCGCAGGGGAGCAGGATCGTCTTCGGCCGGTTGCTTCCGTCGGTCATGTAATACTGCCGCACCAGTTCGGCCACGGCTTCGTCGTCCTCCTCCAGAGGCTCATCCAGCATTTCCACGTCCTTCCCGGCAAGATCCCCGTCTACAAAGTGCAGCACCGTGAAGCAGCTTCGGGCGCCGCGGACAAATCCGACGGCATCGGTGTCGTTGAAGGCCGTGGCAATCACCCGCTGATGGTTCTGCAGGCCTTCGATGGCGCGGATCCGGTCCCGCAGCTCGGCCGCCCGCTCAAAGCGCAGGTCCTCTGCTGCCTGCTCCATCTCCGTGCGCAGCATGGCGACCAGTTCCTCGCTCTTTCCCTCCAGAATCAAAACCGCCTGGTCACAGCGGCCGCGGTAATCCTCCTCACTCGCATCCCGCAGGCACCAGCCTGCGCATTTTTCCATATGGTAGTTGAGGCAGGGACGCTCTTTGCCGATATCCCGCGGGAAGACTCTTGAACAGTCCGGCAGCAGAAGCGCTTTGGAAATTGCGTCAATGATCTCCCGGCTCTGGAAGCGTCCGCCGAAGGGGCCGTAATAGTCCGCGCCGTCCTTTTCCGCACGGGCGGAAATCTCCATCCTGGGATAGGCTTCACGCCGGTCCATCCGGATAAAGGGATATCCCTTGTCATCCTTGAGAAGGATGTTATAGTGAGGCTTGTGCCGTTTGATGAGAGAGTTCTCCAGAACCAGGGCTTCAAACTCGCTGGCCGCCACAATGACCTGGAAATCCGCCACCTTTTCCACCATAGCGGCCACCTTCGGAAGATGGTCCCCATGGAAGTAGCTGCTGACACGGTTTTTGAGTTTCTTGGCTTTGCCGACGTAAATGACCTCCCCCTGGCGGTCCAGCATGATGTACACGCCGGGGAGCAGCGGGAGTTGATTGGCTTTATTCAAAAGGGTTTTCAGTGGCGTTTCCATTGCTTTGTCCCTTACTTCCAAAAAGCAGAACTGCCTTTGCGGAATCCGCAACGGCAGTTCTGTTCTTTATTGTGCCGAATGGCGGCAGTTCACTCAGAAAAATCGGAGTCAATCAACGCGGACAGCGTCTCAATTGCAGCTTCCTCATCTGCTCCGTCAGCGATGATCTTTACCGCTGTGCCCTTGACGATTCCGAGGGAAAGGACGCCGAGAAGGCTCTTGGCATTGACTCTTCTCTCTTCCTTTTCCACCCAGATGCTGCTCTTGAACTCGTTGGCTTTCTGAATAAAGAAAGTCGCGGGCCTGGCATGAAGTCCGACCTGGTTATCTATAACTACCTCTTTGCTGATCATACTTGCCACTCCTTGTTTCCAGTCAGAATAAACATAAAAAGAATCTTCGCTTTTGATACTTTATCAAATTTCGTGGCTTCCGTCAACTGCTTTTCACGCTTTCGTTGTTTTGCCTATTTTAGGAGTCCTGAAGAAGCCGAATTTATTTCAGTTCGACCACGTTTTTTTGTGTTTTGTTCCCGGGGAAGCGTTTGCAGTGCCCCGGATCTTATGATATAATGCGTTCTGTTTCATGATTCGCGCATGTACACAGCATTCTTCCACTTCCGACCATATTGTCAGGGCAGTACCGTCCGGGAAGGAGCAGAACAGATGGCCAGGTCTACGGAAAACAGATATCTTCACGCGCTGCGGTCTCTTGCCGCCAATCCGAGAAAAATCCTGATTTATATGAACAGCGCCCATCTCCTGAATTTTCTCCCGGATGAAACCTTTCTCCGTCTGCTGTGGAAAGCGCGGTTTGGGACCGAGCTGAACCTGGAGCATCCGGAGACTTTTAACGAAAAAATGCAGTGGCTGAAGCTTCATGACCGCGATCCGCTTCATACCATGATGGTGGACAAGTACGCGGTTAAGCCCTACGTCGCTGCGCTGATCGGTGAAGAGCATGTGATTCCGACCCTCGGGGTCTGGGATGTTCCGGAGGAGATTGACTTTTCCGTGCTGCCCGACCGCTTTGTTCTCAAATGCAACCACACCTCCGGAGAGGGGCTTATTCTATGCCGGGACAAGTCCCGGCTCGACTGCAGGAAGGCCGTCCGGGAGCTGAAGAAGGCCATGAAGGACGACTATTACCTTACCTACCGAGAGTGGCCCTACAAGGACGTCCCCAGAAAAATCATCGCCGAGCCCTATATGGAGGACCGTCTGGCGGCGGAATCGGGCCTGGATACGCTGCCGGTATACAAAATCCTCTGCTTTGAGGGAGAACCCCGCATCATCCAGACCATCCAAAACGACAAGACCGCTCACGAGAGCATTGACTATTTTGATCCAGCGTGGAAGCTTCTTCCCTTCCGTCAGAACTATCCCAACAGCACGGTTCCGACCGCCCGGCCCCGGAGGCTCTCCGAGATGCTGGAGACGGCGAAAACACTTTCGGCCGGTTTTCATTTTCTTCGGGTCGATCTCTATGAGATCAACGGTGATCTCTATTTTTCCGAGTTTACTTTCTTCTCCGACGCAGGCTTTGCGCCTTTCGAGCCGGAAGACTGGAACCACACCCTCGGCAGTTGGATTCACCTGCCCTGAGCGGTATCCCGCAACACGAGCCTCTTTTTTACAATTCACCTATCACCAGCGAAAACCCCCGGAAGGCCGGTCCGCATCTTTTTTGCCGCGGATCATATGCCTCCGGGGATTGTTGTGCTGTTTTACAGTCTTTATTGCGCCAATGCTTCTTACAGGGCGCTCAGGACGGTGTCGATAACCTTCTGCTGGTCTTCTTCCGTCAGATACGGTGAGAAGGGCATACCGAAGTTGCAGTCGGCATAATGCTTTGCATTCGGGAGCCCGCAGTCTCCCTCATAGGGCGCAAATGCGTCCAGCTCGTGCAGAACGTTGGGATAATAGATCAGGCTCGGGACTTCTGCCGCCTTCATGGCCTCCAGTATCCGCCTGCGCTGTTCCGGGCTGTCTGCCAGAACGCAATACTGCGCATAGGCGCTGATGCTTCCGGAGGCAGCAACCGGGATCTGGATTCGTCCGCCAAACGCCTCGTCATAGCGCTTTGCAACTGCCTGCCGGGTAACAATCTCCTGCTCCAGCACATCCAGCTTCGCCAGCAGCACCGCAGCCTGGATGGTATCCAGGCGGGAGTTCAGGCCGATCCGCACATTGTCGTACTTTCCCTTCGGTCCCTTGCCATGGACCTTGAGGGAGTTCAGCAATCCGGCGATCTCATCGTCATCCGTAAAGATCGCACCGCCGTCGCCGTAGCAGCCGAGGGGTTTTGAAGGGAAGAACGAGGTTGTCGCGATGTCACCAAAGCTGCCGCACTTTCTGCCGTTCCGGGAAGCGCCGGTCCCCTGGGCAGCGTCCTCAATCAGGATAAGGCCGTGCGCTTTGCAGATAGCCGAGATCGCATCAAAGTCTGCCGGGTTGCCAAGGAAATCCACCGCCACAACAAATTTGGGACGGTACTTTCCTTCTCTCTCTACCCGCTCGATCTGTTTTTCCAGGGAGACCGAGTCGAGATTGTAAGTCTGCGGATCGATATCGCAGAAGACCGGCTTCGCCCCCAGCAT
>CAMKEK010000037.1:0-10198 GCA_946411545.1 uncultured Clostridia bacterium | reverse complement strand
AGCCCAAGCCCGGGAAAAGCACGGAGGGCGCGGCCCGCGAGATCGAAGATCCCGGGCTTGCCGCCGCAGTCCACGGCCTTTCGGGCTTGCTGGAGCCAAGCTTTCAGCTGGATTTCGACTGGTTCCCGGGAGATACGATCCGGGACGGCATGCTGCCCTATCAGTTCCGGCCCTATCCGGTGGCGCATGCCGAGATCCTGCTGGACACCAGTGCGTCGGTGGACACCGAGCTGCTGCGGGCGTTTGTCAAGGGCGTCAAGGCCCTGATGCAGGAAGACGCCGTGATCCGGGTCGGATGCTTTGACACGCGGTTCTACGGCTTCCGGGAGATTCGCTCCGAGGCCGATATCGACGCGCTGGAACTGCGCGGCGCGGGCGGAACCAACTTCACTGTGGCGGTGAATGCCTTCACCGGCGACGCGGAGAACCAGATTATTTTTACAGACGGCTATGCCGAGATGCCCGAGCAGCGCTGCGACGCGCTGTGGGTGGTCTACGGCACCACACCCATACATCCAAAAGGCGGCCGCGTGATCTACGCCAAGCCCCCAGCAGAGAAGGAGAAACATGAAATCGATTTTCTTATCACCTGAGCAGGTTTTTGACCAGCCCCTGCCGCTTTTCGAGAAGGTCGGTACCGCCGCGCCCGCCTCGGATCTCGCGCTCCTGACCGTGCCGGACGACGGCTTCGTGTACGAGGCCGGCGGCGGAATGAATTATTATCTCGGCGGGGATGCCTGTGCGGACCGCTTCGGACGCCGGAACCCCTGCACCGCCTGCGCGCTTCGCCCCGCACTCCTGCTGGAGCCGGGCGAAGAGGCTCTGCTGCAGCATGAGCGGAAGGACGGCACCGTCACCACGGTGGACTACGGCCTGTACCCCACGACGATCTTGGACCGGAGCCTGCGCGACATGGCGGAGAAGCAGCTTGCGGAACGGTCCCTGCGCGACACGGGGCGTCATATCACGATCCGCGGAACCCAGCAGCCGGTCTATCGCCTCGGGGCGAAGCAGATGATTGTCCTGACCCTGGAGCAGGGCGGAGCAAACGGCTATATCCAGCTCTCCGACGGTACCATCGTCTCGGAAGGGGACCGGGTCTTTCTGGAGCTGCGCCCGGTGCGCTGGCTGTACGATGCGGAGAATCGCCTGCTCATCAGCTGCATGGCGCTCTTCGGCGGCTGGAACCGGGAAGACGGTGCGGCATACCTGAACGGAGCGTTCCTCGCCGAACTCGCGCCGGAAGCGGAGGACGAGCTGCCGGAGGACGGCGCCTTCCGTTTTGTCAAACATGACGAGCTCAGCCTGATCCGGGCCTATGTCGAGGCGGATATCCCGGTGTTCATCCACGGCCTCTCCGGAGACGGCAAATCCGACCGCGTCCGCGAGATCGACCCGGAGGCGCTGGATATCGAACTGGTGAACGAGACCCCGGAGACCATCAACGGCCGCGCGGTCTACAACGAGGCCAAGGACGAAATTGTGGACATCAAACCCGCCTGGCTGGTGCGCCTGGAGCGCCTGTGTAAAAACGGCGAGCCGCATATCCTGTTCTTCGATGAGCTGACCAACGCCACCAAGCAGACCCAGTCGGTCATTTTCAAGATCGTTCTGGAGCGCTTTGTGAACAACCGCTGGCCGCTGCCCCAGAGCGCGCGGATTGTGGCCGCCGGCAATGACCGCAGCGAGTCGAGCGCGTCGCATGACCTGGCGGAACCGCTTTTCGGCCGCTTTGCCCATGTGTATATCCGTACCACGGTGGAAAACTGGATGCCCTGGGCGGTCCGCACCCGGATTAACCCCTATATTCTGGAATTCCTCGCGAACAACGACCTCTATCTCCGTACGCCCTATACCGGAACCGAGCCCCACGCCGACCCGAGACGCTGGGAGATGGCCTCCCGCGCGCTGGATGCGTCCGGCAATGACTTCGCCCTGCTGGAGCCGATTGTAGGGCGGGACACATCGGAGGCCTTTGTAAAGTTTTTCCGCGCCCAGCAGCAGCTCGCGGCGCTCGGCCATTACACGGACGAGGAGCTGCGCCGCTTCTCGGTGGCACGGAAGTATCAGCTTGCCCAGCAGTGCCTCTATCTCGCGGCGGCCAGAGAGAAGGAAGCGCTGGAACTGGTCCGGCGCCTCGGACCGGAGTATGAAGCGTGGTTCGTGTACATGACGGAGAGGAAAAAGAGCTATGGCCTCCCGGCTCACGTTTGAGCAGGCCCATCGCTTCCTGGCCCGGCACCCGGAAGCGGTGCTGCTGGATGTGCGGGAAGAGGCGGAGTATATCACAGGCCATGCCCGGGATGCGCAGCTGCTTCCGGTAGACGAACTGACGGAAGAGAGCGCCGACCTTGTGGTCGGGGCGAAAACGACGCCGGTGCTGGTCTACTGCCGGACCGGACGGCGCAGCCGGGAAGCCGCGCAGAAGCTGGAGACGCTCGGATACACCGAGGTCTACGACATGGGCGGTCTTGTCGGCTGGCCATACGGCCTCGAATAAACTGTGGGTTTACACTTTTTTAATGAAAATTCCGGACAGTGGATTATAATAATGTACAGGAATCATACGCGAGAAGGAGGAGACAGCAATGAGCAAACGCGCCCTTGTGGTGGAAGACGATGCCAATATTGCCGAACTGCTGCGGCTCTATCTGTCCAAAGACGGTTTTGATGTCATGATCGCTTCGGACGGAAACAAGGCGGAAGCGGATTTTGACCTGTTCCAGCCCGATGTTGTGATGCTGGATATCATGCTGCCCGGCAAGGATGGCTGGGAGGTCTGCCGGAGCATCCGGAAAAAGTCCACAACCCCCATTATCATGCTGACAGCCAAAGGTGAAACAAACGATAAGGTCACCGGCCTCGAGATGGGGGCGGATGACTATGTGACCAAGCCCTTCGAGGTGAAGGAGCTGCTGGCCCGTGTCCACGCGGTGATGCGCAGAACGGACCATGTCGGCCCTGTGGACAAGAAGCTGAGCTTTGACAAGCTGGTGATCAACCTGGACTCCTATGAGCTGGTGGTCGACGGAAAGAAGATCGATACGCCGCCGAAGGAGATGGAGCTTCTGTATCACCTCGCCTCATCCCCGAACCGGGTCTTTACCCGCAACCAGCTTCTGGACGAGGTCTGGGGCTTTGACTATTTCGGAGATTCGCGCACGGTCGACGTTCACATCAAGCGCCTGAGAGAAAAGCTGGAAGGTGTGTCGGACCAGTGGAATCTGAAAACCGTCTGGGGAGTCGGATACAAGTTCGAGGTTGCCGAATAAACGGTTTTGCCCGACAGCCTGAGCAAGGAACGCCGCGGCTCTCTGCAGGGAATCGAAGCATATGAAAACGCCCAGGGCATGATTGCCCTGGGCAAACTGCTTCTTATGGGGGATGATCCAAACTCTTCGGGCACAGAAGAGCGGCATAGAGATCTGAGAATATGCAATGCATCCCATTTTTTACAGTTTTTTGATAATTTGGGGCTTCGGCTGTGATATCTTTACGTTTCGTACAAATAACATATAAGCGTTGCTATGCATCTGAAGAATGGGGAATGATCGTTGATTAAAACCATGCTGGGCAGCGTGCGGGAGTTTAAAAAACCCACCATCCTGACACTGCTGCTGATCATCGGGGAGGTCTTCATTGAAGTCCTGATCCCGTTTTATACCGCGGAGCTGGTCAACCGCATCAAGGCCGGGGTGGAGATGCAGTCGGTTGTCCGGCTGGGCCTGGTGCTGGTGGTGATGGCGCTGCTGTCGCTGGCCTGCGGCTCGGCGGCGGGCTTTGCCGGTGCGAGGGCTTCGGCGGGCTTTGCCCGGAACCTGCGCAGGGATATCTTTGAAAGAATCCAGCACTTCTCTTTTGAGAACATCGACCGGTTTTCGGCTCCGTCCCTCGTTACCCGGATGACCACGGACATCGGCTATGTCCAGATGGCCTTCATGATGACGATCCGCGCCGCGGTGCGCGCCCCGCTGATGCTGGTCTTCGCGGTGGTGATGGCGTTCCTGATGGGCGGAAGCCTCGCAATGACCTTCGTTGTCGTGATTCCGGTGCTGCTCTTCGGGCTTATCATGATTGCGAGAAAGGCGATGCCGGCTTTCCGTGCCGTGTTCAAGAAGTACGACCGGATGAATGAGTCCATCGAGGAAAACGTCCGGGCCATGCGTGTGGTCAAGGGCTTTGCCAGGGAAGACTATGAGAAGGAAAAGTTCGCCAAAGCTTCCGACAACATCCGGCGTGACTTCACCTATGCCGAGCGCGTCGTGGCGCTGAACAGCCCTCTGATGCAGTTCTGCCTGTACTTCAACATGATTTTTGTGCTGTTCGTCGGCGCCAAACTCATCATCACCAATCAGGGAAGCACCATCGACGTCGGACAGATTGCGGCGATGCTGACCTACGGCTTTCAGATCCTGATGAGCCTGATGATGATTTCGATGATCTACGTCATGCTCACCATGTCCATCGAGTCCATGCGCCGCATTACCGAGGTTCTGCAGACCGAGCCGTCGCTGAAGAACCCGGAAAACCCCGTGACCGAGATTCCGGACGGATCCATCGAGTTTGACCATGTCTCCTTCAAGTACGCTGCGGACGCGGAGAAAAACACCCTGGATGATATCTGCCTCAAAATCCCGTCCGGGGCGACGGTGGGCATTCTGGGCGGAACCGGTACCGGAAAATCCACCCTGATCCAGCTGATCCCGCGGCTCTACGATGTGACGGAGGGCTGTGTCCGCGTCGGCGGCCGGGACGTTCGGGAGTACGACCTGGAGAGCCTGCGCGACGCGGTGGCCGTGGTGCTGCAGAAGAACATGCTCTTCTCCGGAACCATCCTGGAAAACCTGCGCTGGGGCGATCCGAACGCAACAGACGAGGAAGTCGCTGAGGCCTGCCGGCTTGCCCAGGCGGAAGAGTTTATCGAGAGCTTCCCGGAGAAGTACGACACCCACATCGAGCAGGGCGGGACCAATGTCTCCGGAGGCCAGCGGCAGAGGCTCTGCATTGCGCGGGCCCTGCTGAAGAAGCCGAAGATCCTGATTCTGGACGATTCCACCAGCGCGGTGGATACCCATACCGATGCCCTGATCCGGGCGGGATTCCGCAGCTTCATCCCCGAGACCACGAAGATCATCATCGCCCAGCGTGTGGCGTCGGTAGAAGACGCGGACCTGATCCTGGTCCTTGACAACGGAAAAATCTCCGCGGCCGGAACCCATGAGAGCCTGCTGCGGGAAAGTGAAATCTACCGTGAGATCTATGAGCAGCAGACGAGGGGAGGTGCGCAGGATGAATAAGCGCGGACCCAATGCCATGCTGCGCCAGAACTTCTCTTCTCTCGGAAGAGTGGTGCGGAAGCTTTTCGGCTACTATCCTCGTCTTGCCCCGCTGGCGGTGGTGCTGGTGCTCTTCTCCTCGGCGGTCTCGTCGATTCCCTCGCTATTTGTGCAGAACGTGCTTGCGGTGATCGAGAAGTGGTACAAGACCGGCGACTGGGCGGCGGCAAAACCGGAAGTGATTCACTACCTGACGATTCTCGGCGTGCTCTATGTGCTGTCGCTGATCTCGCTGGTGTGCTATACCCAGATCATGGCCTATATGACCCAGGGCTTTCTTGACAAGCTGCGCCGTGAAATGTTCGACGGAATGCAGGATCTTCCGATTTCCTACTTTGACACCCATAAGCACGGGGACATCATGTCCCACTATACCAACGACATTGACACGCTTCGTCAGCTTGTTTCCCAGGCCCTGCCGACCCTGATCCAGTCCGGCGCGATTGTGCTGGTGGTGTTTGCCATCATGCTCTACTTCAGCGTCTGGCTGACGCTGGTGCTGGTTTTGGGAATTGTCGCCATGTTCTTTGTGACCAAGGTCGTGGGCGGCGGCAGTGCCAAGTACTTTATGCAGCAGCAGAAAGCCACCGGCGCCATGGAGGGCTTTGCCCAGGAGATGATGAACGGCCAGAAGGTCATCAAAGTCTTTAACCATGAGCAGGCGAGCATCCGTGATTTTGACAAGGTCAATGACGAGCTCTACGAAGTCAGCCGCCGGGCGCACAGCTATGCAAGTATCCTCGGCCCCATCATGGGCAACATCGGCAACATCCTCTATGTGGTGCTGGCGCTGGTGGGCGGTGTGTTCCTTCTGACGGGACTGAAGAACGTGAGCCTCTCGGGCATGCCCTTCAGCATTTCGATTCTTGTTCCGTTCCTGAACATGGCCAGGCAGTTTACCGGAAACGTAAACAACCTCTCCCAGCAGTTTAACGCCATTGTTATGGCGGGAGCGGGGGCGGCCCGTGTCTTTGCCCTGATTGATGAAAAGCCGGAAGCGGACGACGGGTACGTGACCCTTGTGAACGTGAAGGAAAACGAGGCCGGCGAGCTGGTGGAGACCGCGGAACGGACGGGACGCTGGGGCTGGCGTCATCCTCACACCGACGGAACGCTGACCATCGCGCCGCTGCGCGGAGATGTGCGGATGGTGAACGTGGACTTTGCCTATGTAGAGGGCAAGGATGTGCTTCACGATGTCTCGGTGTATGCCGAACCCGGACAGAAGGTTGCCTTTGTCGGCGCGACGGGAGCGGGGAAAACCACGATTACCAACCTCATCAACCGTTTCTATGACATCGACGACGGAAAGATCCGATACGACGGCATCAACGTCAATAAGATCCGCAAAAAGGACCTGCGCCGGTCCCTCGGCCTGGTGCTGCAGGATACCAATCTCTTCACCGGAACCGTACTGGAGAACATCCGCTACGGACGGCTCGACGCCACGGAAGAGGAGTGCCGGGCGGCGGCAAAGCTCGCCGGCGCGGACGACTTCATCACGCGTCTGCCGCAGGGCTATGAGACGGTGCTCCACAACAACGGGGCGAACCTTTCCCAGGGCCAGAGACAGCTGATCGCCATTGCCCGGGCCGCCGTCGCGGATCCGCCGGTGATGATCCTTGACGAGGCGACGTCTTCCATTGATACACGTACCGAGGCCATCGTACAGCGCGGCATGGACAAACTGATGGAGGGACGGACCGTTTTTGTCATCGCACACAGGCTTTCGACCGTCATGAACTCCGACGTTATCATGGTCCTGGACCACGGACGGATCATCGAACGCGGCAGCCACGAAAAGCTCATCGCCGAGAAGGGGACCTACTACAAGCTCTATACCGGTGCGTTCGAGCTGGAATAATCCAGCGGCTCACGCCAAAAACAATCCACCCGAAAGGGTGGATTTTCTATTGGTTTTTACGGAAGAATATGTTGCAATCACCGTGTGAATCGTGTAAAATGTTTAAAGCACTTTTCATTTTGCGAATCAAAATGACAGGAGGAAACCATGGAAAAGAAAAAGCTTTATGACCTCGTGGGAATTGCCTGCGGCCTCATTCTGCTGCTCGTCCTGATCATCAGCCATGTTCAGGCCAACAACAGCCAGAAGCTGGACCTTCCGAGCGATGCCCAGACACTTACCGCGTCGGCCGACGGCAAGGTCGGACCGGTTGAGGTCGAGGTCATCACGAGCCCGAGTCAGATCTTCAAGGTGCGGGTTACCAATCACACCGAGACAGACGGCATCGGGACGAATGCGGTCGATGCGCTGCCCAATGCGATTGTTGAGGCTCAGAGCCTTGCGGTCGACTCGGTCAGCGGCGCAACGGTGACATCCGATGCCATCAGGAATGCCGTCGCCAACGCCATGACGGCTGGCGGCATTGACCCGGCGGCTTTCGGCTATGAAGCGCCAGCGGCGGAAGAAGCGGCCCCCGCAGCGGAGGCAGCCCCTGCGGCAGCCCCGGCGGCCCCGGCAGCAGAAGCAGCCCCCGCGGCAGCGGCAGGAGCCTATGTCCCCGGAACCTATACGGGTGAGGGCACCGGCATGGGCAAGGTCGTCGTGAACGTGACGGTCGACGAGAGCGCCATCACGGCGGTCGAGATCGACGGCTCCGGCGAGACGCCGGAGATCGGCGGCGCGGCGGTTCCGACTCTGCAGGAGCAGGTTATGGCGGCACAGGGCGCGGCGATTGACGGCGTGTCCGGCGCATCCCTGACGAGCGAAGCGGTCCGCACGGCGGTAACCGCAGCTCTGGCCCAGGCGGCCGGCGGCGCGGAGCCTGCGGCGGAAGAAGCGGCTCCGGCTGAAGAAGCAGCTCCTGCGGAAGAAGCAGCTCCCGCAGAAGAAGCGGCACCGGCAGCGGAAGCAGCCCCCGCGGCAGCGGCGGCAGACGGTAAGGTCACGGCCACCGGCACGGCCCAGGGCATTGACGGTGAAGTCGAGGTCCAGGTCACGGCGGACGCAACAACGATCTACTCCGTTGAAGTCCTGAAGCAGAACGAGACCCCGGGCATCGGCTCCGTGGCAGTGGAACAGCTGCCGGGCGCCATTGTCGCGGCAAATACCTATGACGTGGACGGCATCTCCGGCGCAACCGTGACGAGCACGGCCATCCGCGACGCGGTGAAGATGGCGCTGGAGTCTGCGGGCTTTGACCCGGCGGCCTATGTGGCCGGCGCGGCCCCCGCGGCAGCCGAGGCGGCAGAGCCCGCCGCGGCGGAAGACAAGGTCTATGATGTGGACGTGGTTGTGGTCGGCGCCGGCGGCGCGGGCATGACGGCGGCCATCACGGCATCCGATGCCGGAAAGAACGTCCTGGTCCTTGAGAGCCAGGGCATGGTGGGCGGAAACTCCGTCCGCTCCACCGGCGGCATGAACGCGGCCCCGACCGAGTGGCAGCAGGCCAACGAGTTCGGTGAGACCGCGGGCGTGGAGAGCACGCTGAAGAAGGTTGCGAACTTCCCGGACAACGAACGCATCCAGGAGCTCGGCGCCATTGTGGCCGAGCAGTGGGCGGCGTATCAGGAGAATCCGGAGGGGTACTTTGACTCCGCAGAGCTCTTCCAGCTTGACACCCTGATCGGCGGCGGCGGAATGAACGATCCGGCGCTGGTAAAGAAATTGGTGGAGAACAGCGAGAGCGCCATTGCGTTCCTGGATCAGCTGGATCCGGAGATCGTTCTTCACAATGTGGCCCAGTTTGGCGGCGCGTCCGTCAAGCGCATCCACCGTCCGGTGGACGCGGAAGGAAAGACCCTTTCCGTCGGCGCCTATGTGGTGCCCCTGCTTCAGCAGAACCTTGAAAAGAGAGGCATTGAGCTTCTGCTCAACACCACGGCAACCGAGATCCTGATGGATAACGGCAAGGCGGTGGGCGTCATTGCCGAGACGGCAGACGGCGCGAAGGTGACCGTGAACGCGGCTTCCGTCGTGATTGCCAGCGGCGGCTTCGGCGCGAACAACGCCATGATCGCCTCCATCCGTCCGGAGCTGGACGGCTTCATCACGACGAACGCCCCCGGCATCCAGGGCCAGGGCATCCAGATGGCCCAGGCGGTCGGTGCGGACACGGTGGATCTGGAACAGATCCAGCTGCACCCGACGGTCCATGTGCAGGACACCAGCGCGGTTCTGATCACGGAAGGCCTGCGCGGCGACGGCGCGATCCTGGTGAACCAGGAAGGCGAGCGCTTCTTTGACGAAGTGTCCACCCGCGACAAGGTTTCCGCGGCCGAGTTTGAGCAGACCGGCGGCTATGCCTGGCTGATTGTGGACAGCCGCATGAGCGACGCCTCCAACGTCATTCAGGGCTACATCAACAAGGGCTACGCCGAGACCGGCGACAGCTATGAAGCCCTGGCGGAAGCCATCGGCGCTCCGGCGGATGCCTTCAAGGCGACGATGGAAAAGTGGAACGCCTGCGTGGAAGCGAAGGAAGACGCGGACTTCGGCCGTGTGTCCTTTGCCAATCCTCTGGACCAGGCTCCGTACTACGCAATCAAGGTGCAGCCGGGTGTACACCATACCATGGGCGGTATCCGGATCAACGACAAGGCTCAGGTCCTCGACACCGAGGGCAATGTGATTGCGGGCCTGTTTGCCGCCGGTGAAGTCACCGGAGGCGTGCACGGCAACAACCGCCTGGGCGGCAACGCAGTGGCAGACTTCGTGATCTTCGGCCGCATCGCCGGAAACAGCGCCGCGGGCGTGGAAGAAGCGGCTCCTGCTGAAGAAGCAGCTCCCGCGGAAGAAGCGGCGGCAGACGGTAAGGTCACGGCCACCGGCACGGCCCAGGGCATCGACGGTGAAGTCGAGGTCCAGGTCACGGCGGACGCAACAACGATCTACTCCGTTG
>CAMKEK010000036.1:0-10518 GCA_946411545.1 uncultured Clostridia bacterium | reverse complement strand
AGAACAGCCCCTGCCGCAGCGGCTGCCCGGTGAGCGTGAAGATTCCCCGCTTCCTTGAAAAGGTCCGTGACGGGGATTTCGATGCGGCCTATGACATCATCACCTCTACCAACTCTCTGCCTGCGGTCTGCGGCCGTGTGTGTCCCCAGGAGAAACAGTGCGAGTCCAAGTGCGTCCGCGGCCTGAAAGGCGAGTCCGTCGGCATCGGCCGTCTGGAGCGCTTTGTGGCGGACTATCACATGGCGAAAAAGGATAAGCCTGAGCCCACCGCGCCCGAGTCCAACGGCCACCGCATCGCAGTGATCGGTTCCGGCCCTGCCGGTCTGACCTGTGCGGGTGATCTTCGCAAGATGGGTTATGACGTGACCATTTTCGAAGCCTTCCACAAATCGGGCGGTGTGCTGGTCTACGGTATTCCGCAGTTCCGTCTGCCGAAGGAAATTGTCGCCGCGGAGATCGAGAACCTCACCAAGATGGGTGTCAAGATCGTAAACAATGCCATCATCGGCAAGTCCATCACCGTGGACGAGCTCTTTGAGGAAGGCTATGAGGCGGTATTCATCGGCTCCGGAGCCGGCCTGCCGCAGTTCCTGCACATCCCGGGAGAGAACCTTCTGGGTGTCTACAGTGCCAATGAGCTTCTGACCCGTACCAATCTTATGAAGGCGTACCGTGACGACTACGACACGCCCATCAAGCACTTTCACCGCGTTGCCGTTGTCGGCGCCGGAAACGTTGCGATGGACGCCGCGCGTGTGGCAAAGCGCCTGGGCGCCGAGCATGTCTACATCACCTATCGCCGCGGCCGCGACGAGCTGCCTGCCCGTAAGGAGGAAGTCGAGCATGCGGAAGCCGAGGGGATCGAGTTCAATCTGCTGAATAACCCCTGTGCCATCCACGGCGATGAGGAAGGCCATGTCACCGGGATCGAGCTGATCCGTCAGGAGCTGGGCGAGCCGGATGAAAAAGGCCGCCGCAAACCGGTCGCGGTACCTGATTCCAACTGGGTCCTGGATGTGGACACCGTGATTATCGCAATCGGCACCAGTCCGAACCCGCTGATCCGCAACACCACGGAAGGCCTGACCTTTACCCGCAAAGGCGGCATTGAGGCGGATGAGGGCGGCGTGACCTCCCGTCCGGGCGTCTTTGCAGGCGGCGACGCGGTCACCGGTTCGGCAACGGTTATTCTGGCCATGGGCGCCGGAAAAGCCGGAGCCAAGAGCATTGACGAGTACATCAAAAGCAAGAAATAACAAATCGTTCACTTGACAGATCACCGGTGCTGTGATATTGTCTGTTAAGGATAGTTAGGCGGGCGCCTGTGGTTTCCCACGGGTGCCCACTCCTTTTCATAGAATGGTAAGAGGATGTGAGTATCAGTGAACTATGATGTCATCATTGTCGGCGCAGGTCCGGGAGGAATCTACACTGCTTATGAATTGATGAAGAGCAGGCTGAAGGTTGCCGTCTTTGAACTCGGCCGGCCGCTGAATCAGCGCAAGTGCCCCATTGACGGGAAAAAGGTGAAATCCTGCATCCGTTGTCCGGTCTGCAGCATTATGAGCGGCTTCGGCGGCGCGGGGGCCTTTTCGGACGGAAAATACAACATTACAAACCAGTTCGGCGGTACGCTCTTCGAGTATACCGGAAAAGAAGAAGCGCTGGATCTGATGCGCTATGTGGATCAGATTAACCTGGATCACGGCGGGAAGGGAACCCGGCTGTATTCCACCGCAAATACCAAGATCAAGAGAATGTGCCTGGAAAACGGCCTGCATCTGCTGGATGCACAGGTACGGCATCTCGGAACGGACATCAATTACGTCGTGCTGGAAAACCTGTATAACGAGATGAAGGACCATGTGGAGTTCTTCTTCAACTCCCCGGTCAGCACGGTCAATAAAACGGAGGACGGCTACGAGGTCCATGTGGGGGAGAAGGTCTATTCCTGCCGGAATCTGGTCCTTTCGGTCGGACGCAGCGGCAGCAAATGGCTGGAGAATGTATGCCAGAGCCTGGACCTTCCGACGAACTCCAACCGCGTTGACATCGGTGTCCGGGTGGAACTGCCCGCCGATGTCTTTGCGCACCTGACGGATGAACTGTATGAAAGCAAGATCGTTTACCGGACACAGAAATTCGAAGACTTGGTCCGGACCTTCTGCATGAATCCCCACGGCGTTGTGGTCAACGAAAACACCAACGGCATCGTGACGGTAAACGGGCACAGCTATGAAGATCCGGCCAGACACACGGAGAACACCAATTTCGCACTCTTGGTTTCAAAGCATTTTTCGATCCCCTTCAAAGACTCCAACGGCTACGGCGAGAGCATTGCACGTCTTTCAAACATGCTCGGGGGAGGCGTGATTGTGCAGCGCTTCGGCGATCTGGTTCGCGGGAGACGCTCGACTCCCGCCCGTATCCGGGACAGCTTTGTCACGCCGACGCTTGCCGCGACCCCCGGCGACCTCAGCCTTGTGATCCCGAAGCGGATTCTGGACGGAATTATTGAGATGATCTATGCCCTGGACAAGATCGCCCCGGGTACGGCGAACGACGATACGCTTCTCTACGGTGTTGAGGTAAAGTTCTATAACATGGAAGTACAGATTGACGAACATCTTGAGACGCGCAACAAGGGACTCTATGTGATCGGTGACGGGTCGGGCGTGACACACTCGCTTTCGCATGCGTCGGCCAGCGGCGTCTATGTGGCGCGGCGGATTATGGAGACGCTGTCGTGAGAGGCAGACACGAGGCGGTCAGAGGCAAGCATGAAGCGCCGCGTTCCACCGCCGGCCGGAATAGCACAGCTCCTTCGGTGAAGGAGGCTTCCGAGCAGACGAAAGAGCCGATCAATACCCTTGGTGAAACATCGAGCGGGAAAAAACAGAACTTCATGCACGGCGCGGCGATTCTTACCGTCGGTGTTGTGATCATGAAGCTGCTCGGCGCGATCTATAAGGTCCCGCTTGGAAATATTCTCGGGGACTACGGTTACGGAATCTTCCTTGCGACTTATAACGTCTATAACATTTTCTTCACGCTCTCCACGGCCGGACTGCCCGTTGCGCTCTCCAGACTGATTGCGGAGGCGGACGCCCGCGGGCAGGAGTCCCTTAAGGAAAAAACCTTCCGCGCTGCGATCGTGACCTTTGCGGCGATCGGCATGGTCTTCTCGCTGATCATGTTTTTCGGGAACCAGTGGCTCGCCACGGCCTATCTTGTGAAACCGGATGCGGCACTGAGCGTGAGAGCCATGGCCCCGGCGATCCTGCTGGTCTGCCTGGTCTCTGCGTACCGCGGATACTGTCAGGGCAACGGGAATATGATCCCGACCACGGTGGACGAGGTACTGGAGGTCCTTTTCAAGGTCATTTCGGGTCTTGCCATTTCCGCGATGCTGGTGCATGCCGGAAGGGGACTGCCGGAGGCTTCCGCAGGCGCAATTCTCGGGGTCTCCATCGGTTCGGTGATCTCGCTTGGCTACATGATCGTCTACAAGCACCGGAACTATCGCCGGATGTCTGTGGGCGAGGAAGTGAAAGACAGCGGTCTGAAGATTGCCGGAACCATTCTGAAGATCGGTATTCCGATTTCACTCGGAGCAAGCATCATGGCGATCCTGAGCTCTCTGGACCCCGGAATCTGCCACAGCCGTCTGGCGGCAGCCGGCTTCTCCGAGCATGAGGCGGGCGTTCTCTTCGGTGTTTACGGCAAGGTACAGACCCTCTTTAATCTCCCTGCCGCCTTTATGACCCCGCTTACCATCGCCATTGTTCCGGCGGTCGCCGGCGCCATTGCGAAGGGGAACCGGCGAGAGGCGGAGAGGACCTCTGAAGACGCCATGCGCATGGCTTCCGTGATATCCATGCCGATGGGAGTCGGATTGGCCGTGCTGGCTTTCCCGATCGTGAATGTACTCTATCCGAACAGCCATTCTGCTGGTCCCGGCCTTCTTCGGATCATGGGCGTCGCGTCATTCTTCGTCTGCATCGTCCTGATGGAAAACGCGATCCTGCAGGCCTCAGGGAAAGAGCGCCTGCCCATGATTGCCCTGATCACGGGCTCTCTGGTCAAGATCGCCGTAAACTGGGTTATCATCGCGATCCCTTCGATCAACATCTACGGCGCTCCGGTGGGAACCCTGATCGGGTATTTGTGCATGGCCGCGCTGGATTACATCTTTATCCGCCGCGCACTGAAACAGAACCCGAATCTTCTCAAAGCCTTTGGAAAACCGTTTTTCTGCAGCCTTGCCATGGGAGGCTCGGCCATCGTGATATACCGTTTGGCCGATCTGGTCCTGCACGGGGCGGGAAAGATTGGGCTGGCTCTGGGAATGCTGCTCTCGATTGCAGCGGCGGTGGCGGTATATATGTTTGCCGTGATCCGGACACGCTGTATCACCGGAGAGGATCTTCAGATGATCCCCGGCGGTGCCAAGGTCGGAAGAATCCTTCATATCCGGTGAACTTATTCTCAAAAAAACATCCTGTACCGTGTTTTTCGGTACAGGATGTTTTTTCGCTCCTGATCGGAGGGAATGGAAGTACGGTGTTTACAGGTACGTTTCCGAAAGCCGTCTGGCAACGGTTTTCATTTCTTCCAGAACCTCTTCCGGTCCGGTGATGCGGAGGTCACTGCCGAGGGAAGTCACCCATCCGAAGAAATGGGGACTGGTTATGACATCGACATGGGCACGGAAATGATCCTCATCCAGAGGGATAACGGAGATGTCCTTTCCAAAGCGGTCGATTAAGGCGCCGACCATGTGGTTTTGCCCTTCCAGGGTAACGCGGACCATCTCCCCGCCGTACATCCCGAACAGGCTCTTGGTGTATTTGGCGGCGTTAAATTCCTTGAACTGTTTTTTCCCTTCGCGGGGAATGTCGGAAATGGACAGACGGATGATCTTGTCGACACGATAGTGCTTGATCTGCTGACCGTCAAAGGCAACCAGGTAGTAGTTCTCATCGTCCCACATCAGACACCAGGGACTGATCTGGTACCAAGCGCCGTTGCGGCGGAGCTCCTGCTTTTTGCTGACGGTCCACTGAAAGTACTGAAAACGGATCTGACGGTCGGCGTTGATTGCCTCGTGCAGCATATCGACGTTGTAGTAGATGCTCTCATTCATGGCCTTGATCCGGTCGGTGATCAGCACCTGGCGATGAAGATGCTTGGCTTCATGGATGCTCACCATGGACTCCAGCTTCTTGATCAGTTCCCGGGATTTCTTTTCCGTAATGAATTTGGATGACTGGACCGCGTCGACAAGCAGCTTCAGTTCAGGAAGCTCAAAGGTGCGTGTGGCCAGGTGATAATAAACCTGTCTGCCTGATTGTTCTTTCAGAATCTCCAGTCCGTACTTTTCCAGTGCGTCGAAGTCCGTATAGAGCGTCTTCCGATCCGCGTTGACACCGTAAGACTCGAGTTTTGCGATGATCTCCTGCAGTGACAGCGCATGGGAATCGTCGGTTTCCTCGGAGAGAATCTTGACGAGATAAAGCATTTTGAGCTTCTGATTATCACCGGCCGCCATCGTGATGCCTCCAGAATCAAAGATAGAAGGAGTATAGCAGAAGGGGAAGAAAAACACAAGCACCTGCCTCAAATGCGAGACAGGCGCCTGTTTCTTGTCATTGCGTCTTAAAGAGGGCTTAAACTCTCTTCCATACAACGCCGCCGGGGAGATCGGTGAGTTCGATCCCCATCGCGCGGAGCTCTTCACGAATCTGGTCGGCAAGGGCAAAATCCTTTGACTTCTTTGCCGCACGGCGTGCTTCGATCTTGGCGGTGACTTCCGCGTCTTCTTCGCCGCTTTCCGAGACGATGGAGAAGCTGCCGGCGGCGGAGGAAGCCTTTGCCGCGTCAGCTTTTTTCAGCTCTTCGCGTTTTTCGTCCGCCTTCTCGATGAGGCTGAGACTCAGCACCCTGTCGAGATCGGCGATGAGGGCCAGCTTGGTGGCGTCGTTGGTTTTGGCTTTCAGTACGTCATAGAGGGCAGTGACGCCGAGAGAGGTGTTGAGATCGTTGTCCATGGCGGCCTTGAACTTAGCGGTGAGTTCATCAAACACCGCCTGATCCACGGCCTCACCGTCGGCCGGATTCAGCCCTGCGATACGGGCGATCAGCTTCTGATAAGCACCCTGGGCGTTGTCCAGATTTTCCCACGTGAACACCAGGGACTTGCGGTAATGACTCTGCAGGCAGAAAAAGCGGTAGCTCAGCGGGTCATAGCCCTTCTCTTCCAGCAGGGAAACGGTCAGAAACTCTCCGCTGGACTTGGACATCTTGCCGGAAGAGGTGTTGAGATGCAGCACATGAACCCACCAGTTGCACCACTTGTGGCCCAGATAGCTCTCGGACTGGGCGATCTCATTGGTGTGATGAGGGAAGGCATTGTCGATGCCGCCGCAGTGGATATCCAGATCTTCACCAAGGTGCTTCATGGAGATGCCGCTGCACTCAATGTGCCAGCCGGGATATCCGACGCCCCACGGAGAATCCCATTTCAGCGCCTGATCCTCGAACTTGGACTTCGTGAACCACAGAACAAAATCGTTGCGGTTGCGCTTGTTGGTATCTTCCTCGACGCCCTCGCGCACACCGACATCCAGATCGTCCGCGTTGAAGTCGTTGAACACATAGTAGCTGTCCAGCTTCGAAGTGTCAAAGTAGACGTTTCCTCCGGCGAAATAGGCATAACCGGTATCCATGAGCTTGGAAATAATCTTGATGTATTCGTCGATGCAGTTGGTGGCGGGTTCCACTACGTCGGGCCGCTTGATGTTCAGCTTGCGGCAGTCGTCGAAAAAGGCGTCGGTATAGAACTGGGCAATCTCCATGACGCTCTTGTGCTCGCGGCGGGCCCCCTTGAGCATCTTGTCTTCGCCCTCGTCCGCATCGGAGGTGAGATGTCCCACATCCGTGATGTTCATGACACGCTTAACGGGATATCCGACATAACGAAGATACTTCTCCAGTACGTCTTCCATGATGTAGGAGCGGAGATTGCCGATATGGGCATAGTGGTAGACCGTCGGACCGCAGGTGTACATCTTGACGATGTCCGGATGATTCGGGACGAACAGCTCTTTCTTTCTGCTTGCAGAGTTGTACAGATACATGGTTTTGCTTCCTTTCTGTCAGTCGATGTCCCGGAAGACATCTTTGTTTTTCATAAAGTATTCCGCACCGCTGTAGACGGTGGTCAGGAGAATCAGTCCCGTACAGATCAGATCCAGACGCGGAGAAGGGAAGACCGTCATCAGGCCCAGTGCTATCATGGTAACGGCGGTCTTAATCTTTCCGGACCAGGCTGCAGCAATGACACGGTGCTGCTCGACGGCAATGAGACGAAGGCCCGAGACCGCAAACTCCCGAAACAGCACAATCGCCACAGCCCAGCCGGGCATCTGTCCATTGTCCACGAAGTAGCACATCGCCGCCAGCACAAGCATCTTGTCCGCCAGGGGGTCCATGAACTTGCCGAAATTCGTAATCTGGTTGTAGTGCCGCGCGATATAGCCGTCAAGCAGATCCGACAGGCATGCAATAATGTAGACAATAAGCGCAGGGACCGCAAGGCCGCGGTAGGCAAGAATCAGCCAGACCGGGATCAGAACGATCCGCAATACTGTTATTTTATTCGCCGTGGTCTTTAACACGGACCAATCATCTCCCTATCCCTCAATACAGGTGCCGAACAGCACGCCGTTTTCCGCCCGCTCAATCCGGACACGGACGATCTCGCCGGGACGGACATCGCCGCCCACGACGGCAAAGGAATCAATCTCGGGCGAATCGGCCCAGGTCCGTCCGACCATCAGACCGCCGTCCTCTTCCCATGGGCCTTCGATCAGAACTTCCAGCTCCCGGTTGACCTGCGCCTCGGCAAATGCGTCCAGGATTTGCCCCTGCAGTTCAAGTACCTGATCGGCGCGCCGGGAAGCTTCCTCCGCGTCGCAGTGTTCCATGTGCGCTGCCGGGGTCCCTTCTTCGGGAGAGAAGGGGAATACACCGACCCGCTCAATCTTGGCTTCTTTTAAGTAGTTCAGCAGTTCCTCAAATTCGGCCTCACCCTCACCGGGGAGTCCCGTGATGAGGCTGGTCCGCAGCACCAGATTCGGTATTCTTTGCCGAAGGGTCTGCAGCAGAACACGGATCTCATCTCCGGTTCCGCGCCGGTTCATCCGTTTCAGAATGTCGTTGTTGATATGCTGGATCGGAATGTCCAGATACTTTACAACCTTGCTGTTGCGGGCAATCTCGTCAATCAGCTCGTCGTCAAACTGATCCGGGTAGAGATAGTGGAGCCGAATCCAGCGCAGTTCCGGAATCTCCGAAAGACGGCGGATCAGTTCCGAAAGACAGCGTTTTCCGTACCGGTCCGTGCCGTAGCGGGTGATATCCTGGGCGATCACAATGAGCTCCTTCACACCCGAGGCCACCAGATCCTCGGCTTCGCGGACAACAGCTTCCATCTCCCGGGAGCGATATCTTCCGCGGATAAACGGAATGGCGCAGAAGGCGCAGAAGTTGTCACAGCCCTCCGCAATCCGCAGCCAGGCCCAGCCCGGACCGGTGGAGATATCCCGCGGCGTCTCATCCACAGGTGCGCTCTGGTCTCCGAAGGCACGGTAGTTTCGATGGGACAGGACCGCTTCGGCCGCCTTTACAATCTCGCCGAAGCTTCCGACCCCGAGTACAGCGTCAATTTCGGGAAGCTCCTTTTGGATTTCGTCCTGATAGCGCTCGGAAAGGCAGCCTGTCACAATGATGCCGCCGAGTCTGCCCTCCGCTTTGAGCTGGGCATGCTCAAGGATACAGTCGATGGCCTCGGATTTGGCTGCGTCGATAAAGCCGCAGGTATTGATAATGGCCAGGTCCGCCCCATCGGAGTCCGCCACAGGCGTAAACCCGGCCTCGCGCATCAGATGATGCATCTGTTCGCTGTTCACCAGGTTCTTGGCGCATCCCAGCGAAACAAGAGAAAATGTTTTTTGACAGAACTGTTCTCTCATTCTACGTTCCTGTTTCTTATTCCTCATCGCTCCATGAGCATTGCACATTTTCCAGTGCCCGGCGGATTTCGTCCCAGGAATAGCCGCGGCGGGACATGGCTGCCGATACCTTCCGCACTTCGTCCCGGTCATCCGGGTTCCGAAGCCTGGCGCGGATCAGCCGCTCCAGTGTGCCGGCCATCTGCGGCATCTCTTCCAAGGCCTCCTCACGGAGCTCTTTCGGTACTCCTCTTCGGGAGAGCTCTGACAGAGCCCGCTTTGCTCCGTATCCTTTGCGGACACAGCTGCGCACCACCGAGGCGGCATAGGTCCTGTCGTTCAGAAAGCCGAGTTCTTCCAGGCGGTTCAGCACTTCATCCAGCTCCGCATCCCCGCAGCCGGTCTTTTGCTTCAGCTTGTCGGCCAGTTCCTTCCGCGAATGCGCCCGGAAACTCAGCAGGCTGACCGCTTTTTCCAGCAGAGGATTCTTTTCCTCTGCTTTGGGGGCGTGATTTTTATCCTCAATCCTCATTTTTGTGGAGCTTTACAGCTTGTTTATTATTCTTCCAGCCGCCCGATGACCACGCGGTCGGTACCGCCGCTGTCCTGGCGGAACTCAGCCTCGGCGAAACCGCCTTCCAGAAGCATGGCGCGCACAGGTTCCGCTTCGCCCTCGCCGACCTCAAAGAAGATCAGGCCGCCGGGCTTCAGCACGGAGCGCCAGTACTTGATGATTCCCTTGTAGAACTTCAGCCCGTCTTCACCGCCGTCCAGCGCCCAGATGGGTTCGTGGTCGCGCACAGAGGGATCCAGGCCCATAATCTCGCCGCTGGCAATGTAGGGGGGATTGGAAACGATCACATCAAACTGTCCCATCCCCATGGGGGGAGAGGCGAGGGCATCCGCCTGGAGGCAGAGTACACGGGAGTTGAGGCGGTTCATCGTCACATTCTCCCGGCAGACCTGCAGAGCGCTGGCGCTGATATCCACCGCCACCAGCTTTGTCGCCGGAAGCTCTTTGGCAATCGCACAGGCAATACAGCCGCTGCCGCAGCAGAGGTCCAGGACCCGCGCGTCCATCTTCCGGCCGGTGAGAAACTCTTTAACCGCGTCAATAAGAACCTCGGTGTCCATGCGGGGAATCAGCACATCCGGTGTGATCACCATCGGCAGACCATAGAATTCCCATGTGCCGGTAATATAGGCCACCGGTTCTCCGGCAAGACGACGGTCCACATAGGACGAAACCCGGTCCACCACTTCTTCTGTGGTATAGAGGTTTAAATCCCGCAGCAGCTCGGCTACCGGTTTTCCGGCAGCATGAGCCACAAGAAGTCTCGATTCCAGCTGATAGCCGGGGATCTCCGCCTGCATCAGCCTCTTCCGGGTCATCAGGGTCAGATCATTGTATGTTCTCAAGTGTCTGTCCTCGTTCCTGTTGTGATTGGTTCAGGCGCCCCAGGCGTCGGAACCCTTTTCCTCCGGAATCACCAGCTCCATGGCC
>CAMKEK010000035.1:0-10563 GCA_946411545.1 uncultured Clostridia bacterium | reverse complement strand
TTAGTCACTCTGGCATTGCCGTATAGATATGTGGTGCCCTGGATTCCACCGCCATTGCTGCTTGCCTGGTTGCCGGTGATCAATGCATTATCGTACAGATAAGTAGTACCATTGATGCCGCCACCATAGCGGGCCTGGTTGCCGCTGATCTCAACGTTGTCATACACTCTGGTTCTGCCGTAAATGCCGCCACCATAGCTGCTTGCCGTGTTTCCGGTGATCTTGAAGTCATTTTTGACAATGGTTTCGCCACAGTAGATGCCGCCGCCCTGTCCGTCCGACGCTCCGCTTGCCCGGTTGCCTCTTACAGTACCTCCTGCGAACACCACGCTCTCTCCAGTTCGTCCGGAGTTAATATAGATGCCGCCGCCGAAGCCGTTCGTACTCGCACCGGTAGACTGTACCGTGTTGTCCGCGATGAGACCGCCGTTCATCATGAAAGTAGCAGCATTCCAGAGACAAATCCCGCCGCCGTAGCAGGTTGTCAGTTCGGTGGCCACATTGTCGGTGACAGAGAAACCGTCTTCCATCACAACATTGCTGGTGCCACCCGCGTACAGACCGCCGCCGCGGGATGCGCCGGTGTTTCCGGAGATGGTGCCGTCAAGAAGACTGATTTGTGCATAGTTCCCCATATAAACGCCGCCGCCGTAGCGTTCCGCCGCGTCTCCAACCAGCTTGTTGTTATTGACTGAAGCACCGTTGCGCATGGTGAAGACCAGATCGCCATTATTTTGGGAATTCATCACCACAGCACCGCCGTAGTTCTGGGCGGTATTGCCGTCCAGGTGACCGCCGTCGATGACCATGGAACTGCGCACCACACCGGCAGTTCCGTTATTGGTCGCCGCCATATGGACACCGCCGCCGTTTCCGCCCACGGCTTTGTTGTTGCAGATTTCGCCATAGACGGTGATCTGATTCTTCTTGGGGCTGTTGCCCCAGACGAAGCGGACGCCGCCGCCGGCCCCGGAAGAAGTGTTTCCGTTGACCGAGCTGTGCGCCCCGACCGTCAGGGTGCTGGCATTGATAAAGGCAATTCCGCCGCCGCCGTTTGTGCCGCCCCGGTTTGCGTCCACGTGGCTGCCGGAGAGATTCAGGTTGACGGAACTGTCGGCATAGATGCCGCCGCCGTAGTTGTTCGCCGTATTGCCGGTGACGGTCATGTTCGAAACCGGAATCTCCGTATCGAGATCCGCGCCGTTGGTGTTCATGGCGATGCCGCCGCCGTTTTCGGCGCTGCAGTTCCGGATCGTGCCGCCGTTGAAGACGGAATCACTGGCATCATAGCAGAAGACACCGCCGCCATAGTTGTCGGAGCTGCAGTTGTCGATGGTACCGCCGTTCATGGTGAAGCTGCAGTTGTTCTCCACGTGCACGCCGCCGCCGTTGCCGTTGGTGGCAAAGTTCTGGATCGTGCCGCCGTTGAGCGTGAACTCGCCGTGCGCCGTAACACGTACGCCGCGCGTGTTGCTGACGCCGGTACCGTCAACGGTTCCGCCGCCGGCCGAATCGGTGAGAGTCAGCTTGCCATAGACCACAATGAGGTCCGCGGCGTTGGGTCCCGACGGTGCAGAGATCTTGTGATCGTTCAGGTCGATGGTGACCTCTACCTCAACCGGGATGATCAGGGTCTCGGCATAGTTCCTGTCCAGAGTGATGACATCATTGGTGTCCGGCTCCGGAAGGCTGCCGACAGACTTCAGCATCATTCTGGGGGACTGGACCGTCATCTCTTTGATGAGCTTGGCGTTAATCTGCCTCTGCAGGGTATTGTTCTCGGCATAGAGACTCGCCACCATGGCCGCGATTTCTTCCTCGCTGTAGCCCTCGGCCCGCAGCTGTTCCTTCCACGCCTCGATGGCGGCTTCGTCCAGCTTTCCTGTTTCAGGATTCGTCAGGCCGATAAACGGGGAGAGACTCTCCGTATCGAAAAAACACGCGCTGCCCTCCGTTCCGGCCTCGATATACTCGGAGTCGAACTCTCCGGTGCATGCTGCCGCCAGGCCGTCCTCGCTGAGGGCGCCCTCTTCATCGGTGATGTCCGCCTTGATGTGCACGACATCGACCCCATTGTCATTTTCCACATCGAGGATGCGGACCGTAATGCTTTCGCCGAATTCCTCCGGATCGTACTTCACGCCGCCGGAGAGAATGCTCACGTCATAGGCGAAGAGGACTTCCTCTTCTCCCACGTCCACGCCGGTGCCGGCCATCGCCAGTTCCACCGCGCTCGTCAGGGGGATCTCCACAACCTGGAGCTCCGCGTCCTCCGGCAGCATGCCGCTCACCTCGACCAGCTTCTTCGGGTCGGTGATGGTACGCTCCATCAGCTTCACCGCCGGGGTCTCCGGCTCTGCTTCGGCTGTCTCAACCGTTTCCGGCTTATTAAGATCGACGATGACAAACGGAGAGAAGGTGTCGGATTCAAAGACCAGCGTTCCGGCTTCAACGTCGAAGGCCGCATCGGTCATCTCTTCCGCACTTCCGTCCGTCAGATGGAAGAGTTTCGGAGCGATCATACCGGTGATCGCGTCGGCCGTTACGGTGACGCGGATGGCATCCGTACCGTTCAGGACAGCCGGGGCATCGCCGTCGACAAAACTGATGTCAACTGCGAGGATGGAAGGTGCAGCGGCATCGGCGTCTGCGTCTGCGTCTGCATCCGTGCTCTCCGGATCGGTCTCTTCGCCGCTCGTTTCGTCCAGCACGCTGAGGATGACGGTAGCGGCTGCTTCCTTATTATAATATTCCAGATGCAGCTGGGCCGTCTCGGGCAGGACGCCTTCCGGAACTTCCGCAAGGACTTCCACACCGTCCAGCTCGGCGGTGAGGGTTCTGACCTGCGCCGGCTCCTCTGCAGGGTTCTCTTCCGGTTCCTCCGCAGGCTGCTTGGTCGTAAGCTCGGCCACGGCCAACGGTGAGAAGGTACTCTGAGCAAGGCTCAGGTTGCCGGTGGCTTCGTTGATTTCAAATCCCTCTGCTTCTTCCACACCGCCGTTGACGAAGCGGAAGAGACGCGGCTCGGTCATGGCCGCAATGGTGTCGGAAGCCAGCGTCACGCTGATCGGCGCAGCGCTGTTGGGAGAAATGGGCGCACCGGCTTCAGTAACAAAGCCGATGTCCACGGTTTGCATCGCGGCGAGGAAAAGCTCCTCTCCCTTGGCGGCATCTGCATTCACAAGGGCCAGGATCTTCTCTCCGGCGTAATCGGCGGAGAAGGTCTTGAGGTCCAGGCCGCTTCCCTCCGGCAGGACACCCGCGGGGATCATGGCCGCGACCGTGAGGCCGTCCAGTGTCGCCTCCGCCAGTGCCGGCTCAACCGTGGGAACTTCCGCCGGTTCTTCCTCTGGCTGCTCCTCTTCGGGCATGCCGGTATCGTCGCCGGTCCGGGTCTCCGGCTCGGCGTCGTCCGTCGACACGGTGCTCGCCGTGTCCGTGCCGTCATTTTCAGTGCTCTCGTTCGTAGCGTCGCCGCTCTCGTCCGTGATAACACCGCTCTCGTCTGTGACGACTTCCTCTTCGGTACCAGCCGGCTCCACGAAGGGCACGCCGGTGTTTCGCGCAATCATGAGGACCAGAAGAGCATCCGCATCCAGCTCATACCAGGTCGCGGTCTTGTCCTCGGCCTCAAAATGTGTCGCTTCAACGATATCCGCCGAGTCGATGTCGTTGTTCAGGAGCGCGAAGACAACACCGTCTTCATTTTCCTCATAGGGCTTCAGCCAGTTTCCGCTGACCCTGAGGGGCAGACGGTACTCCGGCTCACAGTCATCGCCGCCGAGGACCATCAGGTCTCCGTCCCGGTTCACGATCTTGACCGCGAGGTAGTCCTCCACCGTATAGCCAAGCTCACGCTCAAGCACATAACGGGTCCACTGGGTCTCGTCGTCCTGAAGCGTGGTGAGGGTGAGCCCCAGGTCTTCCGGGAAATTGCCTCCCACGAAAAGCCGCATGTCCGGATTCGCCTCGTCGTCTCCAAGGAGGAAGGTCAGACCGGCCGGGGTCTCGGGCTCTGCCGGGGTCTCGGGCTCTGCCGGGGTCTCGGGCTGCGCCGGGGTCTCCGGCTGCGCCGGGGTCTCCGGCTCCGCCGGGGTCTCGGGCTGGACCGGGGTCTCGGGCTCCGCCGGGGTCTCGGGCTCCGCCGGGGTCTCGTGCTCTGCCGGGGTCTCGGGCTGCGCCGGGGTCTCTGGCTCTGCCGGAGTCTCGGGCTGCGCCGGTGCCTCGGGCTGCTCCGGCGTCTCGGCCTCCGCCGGGGTCTCGGGCTGCGCCGGGGTCTCGGGCTGCGCCGGGATCTCGGGCTCCGCCGGGGTCTCGGGCTGTACCGGTACCGACTCCGTTATGGATTCCACCACAATATCGGGCGCAGTACTCCCGCTTTGATCGGTCTCGCTTGCGAAGGCCGAAACCGGGAACATGCTGACAATCATCACGATGGTCAGCAGCACGGCCAGGAATCTGTTCATCTTCTTTTTCACTGTTCTTCCTCCTGATCGAGAGGTATTTGCTCCAGCTCTTGCAGAGCCGGAAGATTTCTCACTAAAAAGTCTTCTCTTGCTTTCTTTGCGTCTTCGATGTCGCTGAAATAGCCGAGATGGATCGGCTTTCCGTCACGGAACCCCCGTGCGGTCCATTTGTTCGCGTTCTGGGCCCAGGACACACCCCGGATCCCGGAACGGTTACTCCGGGTCGGTTCTCCGTTCAGGATATTCTCGAGCTGCTTTTTCGTCAGCTTCGTCCCCGGTACACGGTTGCTTGTGGAGTTGAGCCAGCCTCGGATCTTCTTTTTCTGATGGCTGCATTCCGGACAGCAGGATATACCCCGCGGATAAACCTGGAACAAGGCACGTTCTATGGTTCTTCCACAGGCGCACCGCCATTCCCACACTTCCCGCTCCTTGCCGTAGAACGTACAGGTCTTCCCTGTCCGCCGAACGCCGGTGAGATCTCCTCTGCGCACCCCGGTATAGTCTCCTTCGCGGTTCTTACCGCAGCCGCAGGATTTAACCCTCCCCGACGTGAGGTCATAGCTTACAACCTCCGTCCGCTTGCCGCAGTCGCAGACACAGTCCCATATTCGACCGTTGTACTTCGATTTCCCGGTCGGCGCAAGGACCATCAGCCTTCCGAACTTCATTCCGCTCAAGTCTTTCGCCTTTCCCATCGATACCTCTTTCTGCGGGTGTCGCGTTTGGAACATAAAGCTTCTCTCTTCCGCTCGGTCCGCTCGCTGAGACGCTTGCAGCCGCCTGCCGAGAACCCGCTCCGTTCCCTCTCTTTTCTTTCTCTAATGCCGTCGGCTTGCTGAGACGCTTGCCGAATAAGCGCTCGAGTTCGTTTTCCCTACCAATGTTTGATTTTGCCTGTTTACATCAGGCTGAAAACATAATATAAATTATGTTGTACTCCCACTTAATCCAAGAGATTACAAATACACATAATACATTTTATTGCGTTAACTCGCAAATGTCAACAAAAATTAACCAATTCTTTCATTTTGATTTTTCCACTTCAGCACTATCCCTCCACTTCTCCATCATATTGCAATGATAACACGGTAAGAATCAATAAAAGCATCAATAAACAGTTCTTTTTTGCGCAAAGCCTTACGTTTTGGACTATAACAGCAGTGACAGCCGCTCAAGCTGGGCAAGGTGCTCCGAACCGGTCGTCATGATGTAGATTCTGGTGGTTTCGATGCTGCTGTGGCCGAGAACATCCGCCAGTTTCGCCATGTCTTTGGTGATCTTGTAAAACGATCGGGCGAAGAGCTTGCGCAGGTTGTGCGGGAAGACCTTGGAAGAGGCGACCCCGGCGGTCTTGCAGAGCGCCTTCATCTGGGTCCAGATGTTGCTGCGGTTCAGCGGTTTGCCGCTCCTGGTCCGGAAGATAATCCCGGAGGTGATCTGACGGTCCCCCGCATAGCGGAGCAGCGCCTTTTTCAGTTTGCCGGTAAGAAGAACTGTCCGGCTTTTCTTTTTGCAGCTGACGGTTACCTCTCCGGTTTTCACCGCTTCCACGGTGAAGTATTCCAGCTCTGAAACCCGGATCCCGGTGCTGCAGATCGTCTGGAGAAGCATCTGAAGCCGGGCGTTCCCGGCGGCTGCGGCCAGCAGCTTCATATAATCGCTTCTGCTCAGTTCCTGCTGGGGCTTGCTGTAGAGCTGACGCTGAAGCTTCAGATTCCCGGTTCGGCAGCTTTCCTGACCGATAAAGCGGAGATAACTGTTGATCGAGGCGAGCATGGAGTTGATGCTCCGTACCTGGTATCCGGCATCCACGAGAGCCTGCTTCCAGCGGACCATAAGCGACTTGGTCAGTTCCTGATCCCCCTTCCAGTCGAGAAAGGACCGCACGTCGCGCAGATATTTCTCAATTGTGTGCACACTCCGCTCATTCTCGCGAAGGAATTGTTCATATTCCATCATATTCCCTGCTGTATTCCCCGTGCTTTTCATTCTGCTTTCCTCCTCTTTCATGCCTTCCTGCCTCCCGGCAGGGAGGCATTTTGCTCTATTACAACATAATTTATATAATGTTGTATCTTCAGCGCTTATTCCGTTATAATTTCAGTTTTGTTTCAGCACAATATTCTCTTATCACCAAGCATCATTTACTTTCATTTCCCCGTTGAAATGAAGGTCAGGGGAACTTGGCTCTTTTGAAGTTGATCTTTTATTTCTGCAGGGATGACGCGTTCGCGCGTCATCCCTGTTTTCATTCCGTGAAAACTGCAGTGCCGGAAGAGAGGCGCTCCCGGCAAGAAGAAAGATAGGAATTGTAGTTTTTCTTGCTTTGTGGTATGGTATGGACATTCTATATTGAACTTTAATCAGAAAGAAGGATTCCCATGGATCAGGTATATGATGTATTGATCGTCGGCGGAGGTTCCGCCGCCACCAGCGCCGCCATGACGCTGCGCAACCGTGGTAAGAGCATTGCCGTCGTGACGAATCGGCCTGAGACCAGCAGCCTTTACAAGGCAGAGAAAATCACCAACTACCCGGGGCTTCCCCCGATGACCGGTGCGGAGATGTCCGCCCTCTTCCGGAAGCAGCTGGAGGACACCGGCGCGTATATCATCGAAGGGCGCACCATCTCCGTGCTCCCCATGGAGGACAGCTTCGGGGTTGCGGTCGGCAGCGACTATTACATGGCCCGCAGCATTATCATCACCGCGGGCATCACCCGCGAGAAGCTCTACCCCGGTGAGGCGGAATTTCTCGGCCGCGGCGTCAGCTACTGCGCCACCTGTGACGGCATGCTCTATCGCGGCAAGACCGTCGCCGTGGTCGGCGGCGGTGAGGAAGCCCGGCAGGACGCGGACTTTCTGGAAGGAATCGGCTGCCGGGTCCTGCGTTTTGAAAAGAACGGGAAGTATGAGATCTCCGGCGGCATGAAGGCCGACACCCTGACCTTTGCCGGCGAGGCGCACAAGGTCGACTGCGTCTTTATTATAAAGGATACGGTTTCCGTCACGCAGCTGGTTCCCGGCCTCAGCTATGAAAACGGCGGCATCGTCGTTGACCGGCACATGGCCACGGCGGTTCCGGGCGTGTTCGCCGCCGGTGACTGTACCGGAAAGCCCCTGCAGCTGGCAAAGGCCGTCGGCGAGGGCAACGTTGCGGCGCTCTCCGCCTGTGACTGGCTGGACAGGAAATAATTGACAAACCGAATCCGCCCGTGTATAATGCAGAACGTTCAGGTAATCTGAACGTTCTGCATGATGTTTTTGCGCTGTGAAGGGCAGGAGTACGCAGAGCACCGTAGCTTAGAGAGGAGGCGGCCGGTGAAAGCCTCTGTACGGTACTGCGGAAGGTCGGCCCGGAGTGCCCGGCGGGAAGGGACTCTTTTCGGAGTTCTGCGTAGTGCCGGCGTCTGCCCGCGTTAAGGGCTTCGAGTGCCGTGTCCCCTGCGGGCACGGAATTCAGGTGGTACCGCGGTTTCGCCGCCCTGAAGCGTTCTGCTTCGGGGCGGATTTTGATTTAGGAGTGATTTGAGCCATGAAAGAATTGCCGAAAGTGTACGATCCGCATGCCGTGGAGTCGAAGATCTATGACTTCTGGGAAAAGGGCGGCTTCTTCCGGGGCATCCGGGATGAGAAGAAAAAGCCCTTCTCCATCGTCATGCCGCCTCCCAACGTCACCGGCCAGCTCCACATGGGCCATGCCCTGGACGGCACGCTGCAGGATATCCTCACCCGCTACAAGCGCATGCAGGGCTATGCCACGCTGTGGCTGCCCGGCCAGGACCACGCCGGCATCGCCACCCAGATCCGCGTGGAAGAGGACCTGCGCAAGAACGAAGGCCTGACCCGCTATGACCTGGGACGCGAGAAGTTCCTGGAACGCGTCTGGGACTGGAAGAACCAGTACGGCAATCGCATCATCGAGCAGCAGAAGCGCCTCGGCGCCTCCTGCGACTGGGAGCGCAACCGCTTCACCATGGACGAGGTCTGCGCCAGGGCCGTGCGTGAAACCTTCTGCGAGCTCTATGACAAGGGCCTGATCTATAAGGGCAGCCGCATCATCAACTGGTGCCCCCACTGCCGCACGGCGCTCTCCGACGCCGAGGTCGAGTACAAGGACATGCCCGGACACTTCTGGCACATCCGCTACCCGATCGAGGACTCGGATGAGGAATTCATCATCGCCACCACCCGTCCCGAGACGATGCTGGGCGACACCGGCGTCGCCGTCCACCCGGATGACGAGCGCTACAAGCACCTGGTGGGCAAAAACGCCATCCTGCCGCTGGTGGGACGCAAGCTCCCCATCGTGGCCGACGAGTATGTCGAGCTGGGCTTCGGCACCGGCGCGGTCAAGATGACCCCCTGCCACGACCCCAACGACTATGAAGTCGGTCTGCGTCACAATCTCGAGCAGATCCAGTGCATCGACGAAGACGCGAAGATCATCAACGGCGGCAAGTACAACGGCATGGACCGCTACGAGTGCCGCGAGGCCATTGTGAAGGACCTCGAAGAGCAGGGCTACCTCGTCAAGGTCGAGCCCTACAGCCACAACGTCGGCTGCTGCTACCGCTGCGGCAACGTGGTGGAGCCCCTTACCAGCCCTCAGTGGTTTGTGAAGATGAAGCCTCTGGCCGAGGCCGCCATCGAGGTCGTCAAGGACGGCCGCATCAAGTTCGTCCCCGAGCGCTTCACCAAGACCTATCTCAACTGGATGGAAAACGTCCACGACTGGTGTATCTCCCGCCAGCTCTGGTGGGGTCACCAGATTCCCGCCTGGTACTGCGACGACTGCGGTGAGATGACCGTCTCCCGGGAAGACGCCACCCGCTGCGCACACTGCGGCAGCAGCAACATCCACCGGGAAGAGGACGTGCTGGACACCTGGTTCTCCTCTGCACTCTGGCCCTTCTCCACGATGGGCTGGCCGGAGAAGACCGCCGACCTTGACTTCTGGTATCCCACCAGCGTCATGGTCACCGGCTATGATATTATCTTCTTCTGGGTCGCCCGCATGATCTTCTCCGGCATGGAACAGATGCATGAGGAACCCTTCGAGACCGTGTTCATCCACGGCCTGGTGCGCGACAGTCTGGGCCGGAAGATGTCCAAGTCCCTCGGAAACGGCATCGACCCGCTGGATATGATCGACCGCTACGGCGCCGACGCGCTGCGCTTCAACCTCATCACCGGCAACTCCCCCGGCAACGACATGCGTTTCTATGTGGAGAAGTGCGAGGCCATGCGCAACTTCTGCAACAAGCTCTGGAACGCCTCCCGCTTCGTGATGATGAACCTCGGCATCGAGAAAAACGAGCTGCCCGAGACCCTTGAGCTGGAGGACAAGTGGATCCTCTCCCGCCTGAACGACGTGGTGAAGGAAGTCTGCGAGAACATGGACCACTTTGAGCTGGGCGTGGCCGCGGGCAAGATCTATGACTTCATCTGGGACGACTACTGCGACTGGTACATCGAGCTGACCAAGCCCCGCCTCAACAGCGGCGACGAGGCTCTCAGCCGCAGCGCGCAGCAGGTCCTGCTCTACGTGCTGACCGAGATTCTGAAGCTCCTGCATCCGTTTACCCCGTTCATCACCGAAGAGATCTGGCAGGCCCTGCCGCACGAGGGCGAGGCCCTGATGGTTCAGGACTATCCCGCATGGAAGGAAGCACTCTCCTTCCCGCTGGAAGCCCAGCGCTTCGAGACCGTCATGGAGGCCATCAAGGCCGTCCGTGCCCGCCGCAGCGAGATGAACGTGCCGCCCTCCCGCAAGGCCCACCTGATGATCGTAACGGATGAGCGCGAGGCCTTCGAGGCCGGCCGCAGCTACATCATGAAGCTCGCCTATGCCAGTGAAGTCAGCGTCCTTGACAAGGTTCCCGCCGACGCCGACAAGATGGTCACCGCGGTCACGGACAACGCCCGCATGTTCATGCCGATGGCGGACCTCGTCGATCTCGAGAAGGAGCGCGCCCGCCTGCAGAAAGAGCTCGCCAACGCCGAGAAACAGCTTCAGGGGCAAATCGCCAAGCTCTCGAACCAGAACTTCGTCACCCGCGCTCCGGAAGCCGTGGTCAATGTCGAGCGTGAGA
>CAMKEK010000034.1:0-10834 GCA_946411545.1 uncultured Clostridia bacterium | reverse complement strand
TCCCGTGTCCGAGATTCATAACCGCGGATTCATCCGGCTGAAACAGGCTGTTGGTGAAGATTCCCGCCTCCAGATCATCCGGTTTGCTGGTGCTGTGCCGGAATCTGATTTTTCGCTTCGATCCGTCGGGAAGCAGTTCAAAGAAATAATCGTCCGTGTTGTTGATCACGAGCGACGGTGTTCCGGCAAACCAGCTGTGGGCCCAGGTGTCCGCCAGCACATGCATGGCGATCCCCACCGCCTCCGGGCCGTTTCCCTTCGCCAGCTCTACCGTGCTTTCGATCAGCGCTCCGTTTGGGCGGCAGATCAGGCGGAATTTATTCCGGTACAGCCTGGTACAGCCTTTCTTTTCCGCCCGGAGATCGTATGGCAGGAAATGGAACGAGGCCCAGATTCTGGTGATATCCTGCAGCCCTGTAAGGTCCGTTCTCGCATTCGCCATCTCCATGGTCAGCTGGGTTGTCGCCGCTGACAGCGGGGCTTTGAGTTTTACCAGCAGGTTTCTGGAGCAGAGATCCACGAACTGCGCGCTGGTACAGATCTGCAGGCTCTCTTCATGGCTGTATCCGGCCAGGACTGCTGCGCAGTAGGTCGCATAATAGTGGAAATCTTTCTGCATTCTCTCACTCCTGCTCTGCCAGCTGCCTGAGCAGTTTTCTCACCCGAACGGCAGACCAGCACATCTCAAGTGTAATAACTGCCGATGTAATTTCCACAAACAGAGACATCAGCGCCTCCAGATTCAGTTCTATCCGGATTCCCGGCACCACGATGGCGGTGAATGTCAGCGCCAGGCCGATCAGTGTAATCAAAAATGCCACCACGATATATCCCGGGCCTTTTCTTTCTCCTTTTCCTTCCGCAACCGCGGATCGGCCGATATAGAGCCGGATTGCGATTTCAACCGCCAGGACCACCGCAGTCATGAAGAAATACATCGTCTTCATGATGGTTTCACTCACTTCCGGCACCGTGATCTCTTCCACGATACTGCTCCATTGAGATGTGATATACAGGATTGTTCTAATGATGCTCCAGGCGCCGAAGGCCATGACACCGAGTCCCACGATTTTCAGGGTATCCTGGTTTTTTCTCAATTGAATTTGCAGCGCGTCGTTTTCCCGCATTTGATCTCCCTCTTTTTCCGCGCAGCAGCTGAAAGCAGCCTTCTGTGTGAACTGTTATTGAAAGAGCGAAAAAGCGCCCTGTTTCCGGGCCTTTTTCGCTCTTTTTCATCTGACCGGCGTCAAAGACGGAACCATCCTTCAGCCATAAGGTCAGATATGATTCTGCCTGAAAATGCGCTTTGTCCCGTTTATCTGTATCTTCCGATCAGCTCGCGCAGGGTGGCATACAGCCGGTCGGACTCAATGGGCTTGGAGAGATGGGCGTTCATGCCGGCCTGGAGGGAGCGCTGTACATCCTCGTCAAAGGCGTTGGCCGTGAGGGCGATGATGGGGATGCTTCCGGCGTCCGGCCGGTCCAGCTTTCGAATGGTCGCGGCGGCGCTGAGACCGTCCATGACGGGCATGCGCATATCCATCAGAACCGCGTCATAGGTGCCGGGTTCGCTCGCCTGGAACATTTCCACGGCAATTTTGCCGTTCTCCGCCCGCTCCGATTCCATCCCTTCCAATTCCAGCAGATCTTCCAGAATCTCGGCGTTGAGGTCCACATCCTCGGCGATCAGGATCTTCCTGCCGGTCAGATCGGCCTCCTCCGGTTCCGCATTCCGCTTGAGGTCCATCACCCGGTGGAAAGCGGGCATGACATCCTCGCCGTTCAGGGGCTTGAGCATAAAGCTGTCCACCCCGGCGGCCCTTGCCTCGGCCTCAACATGGTCCCAGGAGTAGCCGGTGAGGAAGACAACGGCGGATTCCGTCCCCACAATCTTTCGGATCTGGCGGGTCACCTCGACCCCGTCCTGCTCCGGCATTTTGTAATCCACAAAGATCAGGTGATAGGCCTCCCGCCGGGCGGCCTTGAGCTGGATGAGCTCAATGGCCTCCTTCCCGCTCAGGGCGGTGTCCGCGGCGATGCCCAGTTCCTCCAGAATGGCTTTGGCGTTTTCACAGTCAATCGCGTCGTCATCAATGACCAGCACCCGCATCTCATGAGGCTGCAGGCTTTCCCGTTTGTCCTCCGGGTTCAGTACGCGTGCGCTGTCACGCAGCGTGACGGTCACCGTAAAGACCGTACCGACGCCTTTTTCCGAATCCACCGTAATACTGCCGTTCATGAGCTCCACAATGCTCTTGGTAATGGCCATACCGAGACCGGTGGAACCGTACTTGTTGGAAGTGCCGCTGTTCTCCTGGGAAAAGGCATCGAACACCTTCGGCAGATATTCTTTGTCCATGCCGATGCCGGTATCCCGAATCACAAAGCGCAGCGTGCTCTGGCCGTCAAACTGTCCGATGCTCTCCACATGAAAACTCACCGTACCGGATTCCGGCGTAAATTTCACGGCATTTCCCAGAATGTTGATCAGGACCTGCTTGAGCTTCATGTCGTCGCCGATGTAGTAGTCACGGATGGGCCCCGCGGTTTTGAAATCATATACCAGGCCCTTGTCCTGACACTGGGCGGAAATCATGGTGTTGATCTGCTCCAGGACTTCCCGGAAAGAGAACTCTTCCTTCCGGATGGTCATACGGCCGCTTTCGATGCGGCTCATATCCAGGATGTCGTTGATCAGGCCCAGCAGATGGCGGGCGCTCCCTCCGATCTTTTCCAGGTGGTCCCGCATCCGCTCGGAGAGATCCGGCTCCCGCAGGGCGATGCTGTCAAGACCGATAATGGCGTTCATGGGGGTGCGGATCTCATGGCTCATGTTGGACAGGAAGAGGGTTTTGGCCCGGTTTGCCTCGTTGGCGGCATCCAGTGCCTCGCTGAGGGCCTGCTGCTGGGCCATGGACTCACGCATCTCGGCGTCGATCACCGTGAGGCCGAGCCCGATGGCATGGACCCGGTGGTCCGCCCGTTCGGCTGCATGCCGCACGCCGGCCACCCGGATCATCTCGTAATACTCCCGTCCGGCTCGTCTGGCGAGGTAGCGATAGGCCAGGATCTGTTCCTTTTCCAGTCCTCTGCGGATCGCCTCCGGATCGATAAAGCGCAGGAAGCCTTCCCGGTAATCCTCGTCGACGGAATTCTCCGCATACCAGGTAAAGCGCTCCAGGTATGGGAAGTGCACTCCTTCCGGCGTATGTTCGTTGTCCTCCGGATCTCCGCGATAGCAGACCGCGTCGTTCTCTTCCAGATCGACATGGTAGACCGCCCGATAGTCCGAGGCCAGTGCCGTGATCATGCTGTCCTGCTGTCCGCGGAGCTTTTCCTGCTGCAGAAGCTGTTCCTGCAGCGTAAGTCTCTGCTCCAGCTCCTCCTGCTTGACACGGCTGGCCGTCTCGGCACTCTTCCGTTCCATTTCAATGAGCGCGTTTTTGCGGGTCTGGGCGAAGATGTACACCGCAATCCCCAGCAGCGCCAGGACGGCCAGGGAAGTCTGAACCACGCTTCTGAAAATGATTTCCGCGGAAATGGAACTGATCCGCTCGCTGATCAGGCTCTCCCGGATCAGGTAGGTCAGCAGCCAGTTGGTGCCGCTCACCGGGACGTAAGCCAGCGTCTCCGAAACACCCTTGTAGGTAAAGGAAACGACCCCTTTTGTGCCTTCTTTGAAATCGTTCTTCACCTTTTCCATGGAATAGGCATGCCCGTCCTCAAAGACCGCATGGGACAGCGCTTCCAGAAGGTTATCCTCCACCGCGAGGCCGCCCAGCACGGTATTGCTCAGTGCAATGCCGTCGCTGGTATAGATGTTGCAGAAGGTGGCGCCGCCCTCCTGGGACTGCATGGATACGCCCGCGAGCATTTCCTCCATGGAGATCTCCATAAAGCAGGCCTTCAGGGTCTTTCCCTGGTACGCAAGCTCGGTGGGCACGACAATAACCACCTTTTTCTCGGTGCTGTCCAGGTTCGCCAGGTGGATTTCCGGTCCGGACAGATCAAGGAGATCAAACGGATATTCCCCGATGTTGTCCTGTGTGCCGACGGAAGTATAGATGAGGCCGTCGGTATCCACAAAGGCAAACTTCTCCAGGTGGAAGAGCTGCTTCATACGGGACTGATAAGCCTGTAGATGAGCGCTGTCCTTCAGATCTTCTTCGCTCATGAGGCTGAGCGCGGTTTGAAGATCTCCCGTTCTGCGCTCCAGATTTCCCGCCACGACCTGCTCCCTGCGTCCTGCCAGCTCATCAAGATACAGAAGAGACACGGATCGCACTGCCTCCTCTGTTTCCCTTTTGGCATTGCGTCCCATCCAGACGGAGCTCAATGCCAGGATCAGCAGTACCAGCACTCCTCCGATCAATCCGACGGTTACGCTTTTGCTTCGCTTCAAGGATCTTTCCTCCTACATTTTTCTGATATTTCGGCACAAATATCCCGTGCCGGTTTTTACCTCAACTCTTCTCGTAGGCCTGGATCCCTTCCACCGTTTTGCGATACAGTGCTTCAATCTTTTCGAGCTTTTCCCGAACTTCTCCGTCCGTCAGATGTCTGCTGTTGCCGGGGCGGAATTCCTCCGCAATCTCCGATGCACCCTCCGCCAGCTTCTCCAGGCCGAGATTTCCGCAGACGCCCTTGGCCGCGTGGGCGGCCTCAAACATCTGTACCGGCTCCATCGTCGCGCCGGCGGCGATCATCGCGTCGATCACGCCGTTTTGGGGAAGCTTCCGAATATGTTTATCCATCAGCTTCTCCACGCGGAGAATCTGAATCCCCTTCTCATAATTTCCGCCGATATTCTGATACAGTTCGCGCAGTGTCATGCTTCCTTCTTCCTTTCAATCGCAAGCTCTCTCCGGATCAGTTGCTCAAACTCTTCCGGCGGCAGCGGCCTTGAGAAGAAATAGCCCTGGACAAGGTCGCAGTTTCCGCTTCGCAGGATGGCAAGCTGTCCCTCTGTTTCGACCCCCTCGGCAACCACCGAGACATCAAGGAATTTCGCAATGTCAAGAATCAGCGTCACCAGCTTGCGGTCGGTCTCGCTGTTTTCGATGTTCCGGATGAACTTCATGTCCATTTTGAGCACATCAACGGGCATATCCGACAGCATGTTGAGCGACGAGTATCCGGACCCGAAGTCGTCCATCTCAATTTCAAAGCCCCGCTCCCGAAGACGGCGGATTACGTCGAGGACCTGATTGGCATCGTCCGCGTAGGCCGTCTCCGTAACCTCCAGCTTGATGCTGCCGTAATCCAGACCGTTGCTCTCCACAAGCTCCGCCAGCCGTTCGACCAGCGTCGGGTCGAACACATCCGCTCTGGACACGTTGACCGACACCGGCAGGGTAAAACCGTATTTTTCCTTCCAGGCGGTAATCTGTGCCGCCGCCTCTTTCCAGACAAAGTTATCTACGACGCTGATCAGGCCGTTGCCTTCAAACAAGGGGATAAACTCGCCCGGTGAAATCATGCCCAGCTCCGGATGCTTCCAGCGGATCAGGGCCTCGGCGCTGGCAAGGCGCGGCGGATCGGCCTGGATGTCATATTTCGGCTGGTAAAAGACCTTGAACTGGCGCTCGTCGGCCGCGCTGTGCAGGTCGTTGAGCAGTCTCTGGTTCAGAAGCTCTTTCATCCGCATATCGTCGTCGTAAAACATCAGCGGGTTTTGAAAGTCGCCCCGGACCCGGTTGCAGGCAGCCCTGGCATGGTCAAACATCATCAGCGGCTCCACGCCTTCCTGCCAGGTCTTGACCCCCATGCGCAGGCGGATACTGACCTTTCGTGTCAAGCGGTTGACCCTGTCCTGAAAGCGGTTCAGCAGGGCCCGGTAGTCCGGCTGCTGCATACAGTAAATGGCAAAGCGGTCCGCTTCAAAACGGCTTGCGATCCCCTCGGTTCCGGCAAGAAAAGCGTTGATTTCCTCTCCGATGACCTGAAGCACCCTGTCGCCGAAGCTCCGTCCGTTCAGAGCGTTGATGGAGTGAAACTGCTCGATGTTGATGACAACGGCATCCATATGCAGTTCCGGATGATACTGAAAAATGCGCTCCGCGTATTCCATAAAGAAGTTCCGGGTATAGAGCATGCTGAGCTTGTCATGCTCGGCCGCCGAGATGAGCTGCCGTCCCTCGCTCAGTTCGACGACTCTGCTCACACGGGCCAGAATCACTTCCTGCTCGTCAAAGGGCTTGGGAATAAAGTCCGATGCGCCCATTTGCAGCGCCTGCAGTTCGGCGGATCTTTCCGCCGTCAGGACGATAATCGGAATCTGCCGGAGCAATTCATCGTTGCGCACGGTCTCCAGCACTTCAAACCCGTTCAGGACCGGCATCATCAGGTCAAGCAGTACAATGGACAGCCTTTCCCGCTGCTCCCGCATGATGTTCAGCGCTTCTTCTCCGTTCTCAGCGTAGAGAAGCTCATAATCATCCTCCAGAATCGAGCCCAGCACATCCCGGTTGATCTCCTGATCGTCAACGATCAGAACCAGCTTTGGCCGTTGAATCTGTTTTGATTTTATCATCTCTCCACCACTCTTTCTCTCCTGAACTGTTGGACCCGTTCTCTCAGCGCCGCATACAGCGCGTCGGCATCGGTCGGCTTGCCCAGGTGCGCGTCCATTCCCGCGTCCCGGGACTTGCGCATATCCTCCTCCGAGATGTTTGCCGTCAGGGCCAGGATGGGAACGCTTCCGGCGTCCTTCCGCTCCAGCGCTCGGATCCGCCTTGCCGCTTCCAGGCCGTCCATCACCGGCATTCGAAGGTCCATCAGAATTGCGTCATAATGGTATTCTTCCGCCTCGCTGAACATGTCCAGGGCAATCTTGCCATTCTCCGCATGCTCGGTCTCCGCCCCTTCCAGCTCCAGCAGGTCCTGTACAATTTCTGCATTTTCCGGAACATCTTCCACAATCATGATCCGGTATCCCGGCAGCAGCTCCGTTTCTTCGGGCACTTCCGTATCCGCCCCGGCGCCCGGGTTCTCCGGCGCTTTCGGTTCAAGCCGTTGCGCAGCCGCGGTTTGGTCCTGTTCCGGCTGCGGCCCCTCCGCCGGGCGCAAGGGCACGGTAATCGTGAAGACCGTGCCCTTGCCCTTTTCGCTCTCGACAAGGATCTCCCCGCCCAGAAGTTCAATTTTCTTTTTTACAAGCGGAAGCCCAAGACCGCTGCCGCCGAAGCGGCTCGTGCTGCTGGAATCCTCCTGGGCAAAGAGCTCAAAAATCTTCGGCAGGAACTCCCGGTCAATGCCGATGCCGGTGTCCCGGACGGTAAAGCGGATCGGGCGTGCCGGGCCTTCTGCGGGCAGCGCGCGCACATCCAGGCTTACCTTGCCGGGGACGTCGGTGTACTTCACCGCGTTGTCCAGCACCCCCAGCAGCACCTGCTTGAGCATCATCCCGTCACCCTGGTATCTGCCCCGGGCGTCCTCATCCACGCCGGTCTCATATTCCAGTCCCTTCTCTTCGCAGAGGGTGGCCGTCATGGCATTGATCTGGCACAGCACGTCCGACAGGGTAAACAGTTCCTCACCCGCGGCAAGCTCACCTTTCTCGATGCTGTTGAGGTCCAGAATGTTGTTGATCAGTCCGATCAGGTGTTCCCCGCTCCTGCCGATTTTCTCCAGCTGGTCCCGGGTCTCCGCCGAGATGTTCGGATTTTTCAGGGCAAGTCTGTCCAGACCCATGATGATGTTCATGGGCGTTCGCATCTCATGGCTCACGCTGGCCAGAAGCTCCGCTTTCATGCGGGTGCTCTCCTCTGCCGCCTGCAGCTCCGCCTTCAGTTTCTCCTGTTCAATAATCCGTTTGGTGATGCTGTCCAGCAGCCTGTACATGATATAGACAAAGATGCTTCCGCCGAAAAGGATGCCGGCCATCACCAGATCCGGCTTTCCAAACAGCCCCACGATCATATAACCGATAAAAAACAGGACAAGCAGGACAATGGGAAAATAAAGGATACCGTTCTGTTTGTTCGACACCTCGCGCCGTCTGACTTCGCGGCTGAATCGAACGAATCCGCAGATGTTGTAGACCATCAGTGCACTTCCGAGAAAAATCGGAATGTCTATGATCCAGTGATTCACGCGCAGGCCCCCTTTCCCAGTATTGATCCGGGCATTCTTTTTCCCTGAATTCCGGTCTTTATGAAAACTTAATTCCGGAAATCAGGGCATAGTTATACTTGATATCATTATAGCAGAGCCCCTGTTGGAAATCAATTAGATTTTACGCTTTTCAGCCGCCCTTGCTTCTGCTTTTCGTGTTTGTATTCCTGTTTGTCCCGTATACGAGCTTTCTCTTGACATTTCCCTTCACAATGATGTATTCTTGCACACGATCTCCCCGGACCCTCTTCCGCGGGAGAATGCAGCGGATACGGGAAGTGACACAGTACATGAAACAATCGAATTCTTCTGTCCTCGGCCCCGCTCTCATCATCTTGGCGGGCATCTTCTGGGGCAGCATGGGGATTTTTGTCCGCAGGCTCACAGCCTGTGGCTTCACCTCGATCCAGATCACCTCTGTCCGGCTGACCCTGGCCGCGGTCCTTTTCTGCCTGATCCAGCTTCTGCGCGACCCAGCGGGCTTCCGCATTTCGCCCCGGGATCTGCCGCTCTTTCTCGGCCTCGGTGTAGGAAGCGTACTCTTTTTCTCCTCCTGCTACTTCACCGCCATCAACATGATGTCTCTCTCCACGGCCGCAATCCTTCTCTATACCTCCCCCATCTGGATCATGCTGATGTCCGTGCTTTTCTTCCATGAGAAGCTGACCGGAAGGAAGCTTCTGGCCCTGACGCTTGCCTTTCTTGGCTGCGTTCTTGTCTCCGGTCTCTCCGGCGGCGGGCTCACGCTGCCCGGTCTTCTGATCGGTCTCGGCTCCGGCTTTGGCTACGGCCTCTACAGCATTCTCGGCACCGTCGCGCTGCGTCGTTATTCCCCCTATTCCGTCACCACCTGGACGTTTCTCTTCGCGGCTGTGGGATCCTGGTTCATCAGCCGTCCGGCAGAAATCATCGCAAAACTCTCCAATGCTCCTTCTCCCTTCGGCCTGTTTCTCTTCTGCTGCCTCACCGCGCTGATTACCGCCGTGGTTCCCTTCCTGGCCTATACGCTGGGCCTGCGCACGGTTGAAGCCAGCCGTGCCGGAATTCTCGCCACCATCGAGCCGATGGTCGCCACCCTCATCGGTGTGCTCGTCTTCTCCGAGCCGCTGACCCTCTCTTCCGGCCTCGGCGTGCTGCTGATTCTGGCAGCCGTCATTCTTCTGAATCTGAATACAAACGAAAGGATACTTCATGAGATCTGAAGCGGTTGAACAATACAACCACGCCCTGAAGGCAGGGCAGAAATACTATAAAAACGCCGTCCTCCACGGCGAATACCCTTATCCCCTCGTGCTGGATGACATCGTACAGGAGTCCGCCATCGCCGGCTATGCCGATCTCGGCCTTGTCCAGGTCCCCGCCGACCGTTTTGTCGGTACCAAGTCCGCAGGGCGGACGGCCGCTCTCGCGGGGAACTTCATGCCCCTGCTGGAGCCGACAAGCGAATTTGCCGCCAAGTGGATCAGCCTCTGTGACGCCCATCTGAGCGAAGAAGGCATCCGTGACGCGGTGGAATGTTACGAGTTTATGGGCCGGTTTTACATTCAGGAAGGCAACAAGCGGCTCAGCGTGCTGCTCAGCTATGACTCGCCCCGCATCACCGCCCATGTCAGGCGGGTGATTCCCCGCTGGTCCGAGGATCACGAGGTCCAGGTGTATTATGAGTTTATGCACTTTTATTCGCTCTCCGGCCTCTACGGCATCGACTTCCGCCACCGCGGCAGCTATGCCAAGCTGCAGGCCGCGCTCGGCTTTGAGCCGGAACACGTCTGGACCGATCAGGAACGGCGCAGCTTCTCTGCCGGGTTCAGTCACTTTCGCGACGCGCTTCAGAAGCAGCGGACCGGCCAGGATCAGGTCACTCCGGCCGAGGCGCTTTTGACCTGGCTGCAGGTCTTCTCCTTCTCTGACATCAAGGATCTGACCCTGCCGGAGCTCTCCAAACGAATTGATACCCTGTGGCCGGACATGCTGGCACAGACGGACGACGCCGCCATCGAGCTCAGCACCGAGCCCGCTGAAGAAAAAGGAAAGAACGTCATCTCCAGGATCATCAGCATCGCCCGCCCGGATCACCTGAACATTGCTTTCCTCTATGATGCGCCTCCGGAGTACAGCACCTGGGTCCAGGCTCACGATGAGGGCCGTCAGTATCTCGAGGATCAGCTCGGCCCGCAGGTCTCCGTCAGGACCTATCTGCGCGACTTCCGGGACTATGAGACCGTGCTCGAAGAGGCCATTGCCGACGGAGCCGAGCTCGTCTTCGCCACCGACGCCGCCATGATAAGCGCCTGCCGCAAAGCCGCCGCGCTTCACAAGAACGTCCGTTTCCTGACCTGTGCGGTGTTCCAGCCTTATACCGGCGTGCGCATGTACAACGGCCGGACCTACGAGTGCAAGTTTATCACCGGCGCCATCGCCGGGATCATGTCCGAGGGCAACGAGATCGGCTATGTCGCCAACAATCCGATCTACGGCACCCCGGCCAGCGTCAACGCCTTTGCCCTCGGCGCCCGCATGACCAACCCGAACGCTGTTATCCGCCTGGACTGGGCCTGCCTGCCCGGAGATCCGGTGAAGCGGCTTTTGGACAGCGGGGTATCCGTCATTTCCAACCGGGAGATCGTGAGCTCCGGCACCGTCTGGAAAGACTTTGAGCTCGGCACCTTCAAGCTGCAGAAGGACGGCACCCTCATCCCCCTGGTCACGCCTTTCTGGG